>NZ_CDWTMG010000111.1:0-14920 GCF_977945845.1 Frankia sp. CcMO1 | reverse complement strand
GCAGGCCACGCCGAGCCAACATTACGCACAGTTACCAAACTGGCTGGGGTCTCACGCCCACCCCGGTTAACTTCGAAGACCCCCTATACCCAGGAAGAGCCGGGCAACCTCGCTCCTCGCCTTCTTCGTGCTTTTTTCGGAGCGTAGCCTGCTGGGTGCTTCGGGTTGCCGACTAGGATGGCTCTGTCGAACGTCGGCTGAGTCCGGCCATCCCGGGTCGAGCCGGTGAACCCTTCCATCGCTCCGGAGACTGGTGCATCTCAAGAACTTGACCCTGCGGGGCTTCAAGTCCTTTGCCAGCTCGACCTCCCTGCATCTCGAGCCGGGAATAACCTGCGTGGTCGGGCCCAACGGGTCGGGCAAGAGTAACGTCGTCGACGCCATCGCCTGGGTACTGGGGGAGCAGGGTGCCAAGGCCCTGCGTGGCGGCACCATGTCCGATGTCATCTTCGCGGGCACGCCCGCTCGCCCGGCCTTGGGGCGCGCCGAAGTACTCCTGACGATCGACAACTCGGACGGCGCGCTCCCCATCGAGTACACCGAAGTGACCATCGGGCGGCTGATGTTCCGCAGCGGCGAGAGCGAATACACGATCAACGGTACCGGTTGTCGCCTGCTGGATATCCAGGAACTGATGAGCGACTCGGGTATCGGCCGAGAGCTGCACGTGATCGTCGGCCAGGGTCAGCTCGACGCGGTCCTGCACGCGCGCCCGGAGGATCGCCGCGCCTTCATCGAGGAGGCCGCCGGCGTCCTCAAACACCGTAAACGCAAGGAGAAGGCACTCCGCAAGCTCGAGGCGATGTCGGCGAACCTCACCCGCCTCACCGATCTGTCCGCCGAGCTGCGTCGGCAGTTGGGGCCGCTCGGTCGCCAGGCGGAGATCGCACGTAAGGCCGGTGTGATTCAGGCTTCGCTCCGGGACGCCCGCCTGCGCCTTCTCGCCGACGATCTCCATCGTGCCCGGGCCGCGATCGCCTCCGACCTCGCGGACGAGGAGGCATTGCGGGCGCGGCTGACGACCACCGAAGCCGCTCATGCCGCGGTCGCCCACCGGGAGGAGCAGCTGCAGGCCGACCTGACGGCGATCGTTCCGCGCGCCACCGGCGCCCAGGAGACCTGGTACGCCCTGGCATCCCTGCGGGAACGGCTGCGGGGCACCCGTTCGCTCGCCGTCGAACGGGGTCGCCTGTTGCGTACCGCGGCCGACGACGTACGTGGGCGCCGCGACCCCGAGGAACTGGAACAGGAGGCCACGGCGGTCCGGGAGCAGGAAATCGCCCTCACCGAGCGGCTGGAGCGTGATCGGGACCTGCTCGCCGAGGTGGTCACCAGGCGTGCCGATCTCGAGGCCGCGCTCGCCCGGGAGGAGAAGGAGCTGATCGCCGCGGCACGCGCGGCGTCTTTTCGCCGTGAGGAGATCGCGCGCCTTGCCGGCCAGGTGGAGGCTGCCAGGTCCCGTGCCACCAGCGCCGAGAACGAGATAGCACGGACGACCGAGGCACTCGACGCCGCGCGGGAGCGGGAGACCGAGACCTCGGCGTCACGTTCGGCCCTCGAGATCGAACTCTCCCGGATGGAGAGCGCACGGGAGGATCTCACCGAGCGGCACAGCGCGGCCGTGGCGGTGCATGCCGCTGCCGCCGAGCGGCTCGAGGTCCTGCGCGGTGAGGAGCGTAGCGCCGAGCGTGACCGCGCCTCCTGGGCTGCGCGACGTGACGCGCTGCATCTCTCCCTCGCGTCGGCCGACGGAGCCGCGGCACTGTTGAGGGCTGCTACCGGCGCGCAGACCGCGCAGACCGCGCAGACCGCGCAGACCGGGCGGGGCGCCTCGAACACGGCGGAGGACCCGGCTCCGGCACTGGATCCGACCCTCGAGGTGATCGGCCGGCTGGCCGGCGTCCTGAGCGTGACCGCCGGCGCGGAGGCGGCCATCGCCGCGGCGCTGGGCGCGGCGGCGGACGCCCTGCTCGTCGGCACGTCGGAAGATGCCATGGCGGCCTTTGCGTGGCTGCGGGAAACGGGCGCCGGCCGAGCATCGCTGGTGGCCGCCGTCACCGTCGCGGATGAGCCTGACGCCTGCGCCGATCCCGCCGCCTGCGCCGGCCCTGTCGGCAGCGCGGCGACCGACCCGGGGGCGGCCAGCGCCGACGGTCCGCTCCCGGCCGGTGCCGTTGCCGCGCTGGACCTGGCGGAGATCGGTGACGACCGGTTCCGTACCGCCGTGTCGTCCCTGCTCGCCCGGACTGTCGTGGTCGAGGATCTGGCAGCGGCTGAGCGGGCCACGGCGTTGCGTCCCGACCTGCGGGTGGTCACCCGCGCCGGCGACGTCATCGGTGCGCCCCTCTCGATCGGTGGCAGCGCGAACCCGCCGTCTGCGATCGAACTGCAGGCCGCGGCGGACGAGGCCGAGGCCGGCGTGGCGGAGGCGACCCGTCGCGTCGAGTCCGCCCACGAGGCGTTCGAGCCCGCGCGTGCCGAGGTGACCCGGGCCCGTACCGCCATCGACGCGGCACTGGCGGCGCTGCACGGGACCGATGCCCGGCACCGGGCGCTGTCCGAGCAGATGGCGCAGCTCGATCGTTCGGGAGGGGCCGCGGCATCCGAGATCGCCCGGCTGGAGGCTGCCCGATCACGGGCCGAAACAGCCCGTGATCGGGCATACGGAGCGTTGACCGAGCTCGAGGCGTCGCTCGCCGCGACATCTGAGCAGCCGGAGGCGGGGGAGCGTGCTCCGGATGAACGGGACCGGCTCGTCGCGGCCACCTCCGCCGTGCGCGCCGCCGAGGTCGAGGCCCGGTTGGCCGTCCGTACCAGCGAGGAGCGGGTGCGAGGCCTGCAGGGACGCGCCGACGGACTGATCCGCGCGGCGGCGAACGAGCGGGCGGCACGGGCCGCGGCGGCCCGTCGGCACGAGGTCCGCGAGCGGCAGGCGGCCGTCGCGACGGTGATGGGGGAGGCGGCCCAGGTCGCTCTCGACCGACTGGACCATTCGCTGGCTCGCGCCGCGGCGGAGCGGGAGAAGGCCGACGCACTGCGCAAGGCCGCCGAGACGGAGCTGGTCGGGGTGCGTGACCAGGGGCGCGCCCTGGCCACCGAACTCGCGGCGCTGCGCGACGCCGCCCATCGCGACGAGCTGGCCCGAGCGGAGAAGCGGCTGCGGGTGGAGACACTGGAAGCCAAGGCTCTGGAGGAGCACGGCATCGACGCGGACGACCTGGTGGCGGAGTTCGGGCCGGGCACGCTGGTCCCGCCGGATGAGCCCGACGGCACCGCGGTGCCGTTCGATCGAGCCGAGCAGAGCGCCCGGGCTGCCACCGCGGAGAAGCAGCTGGCCCGGCTGGGACGGGTGAATCCCCTCGCCCTCGAGGAGTTCGCCGCGCTTCAGGAGCGGGCGGCGTTCTTATCCGCGCAGCTCGAAGACATCAAGAGCACCCGCCGGGATCTTCTACTGGTCGTCGAGGAGGTTGATCTGCGGGTGCGTGAGGTCTTCGCCGTCGCGTTCGCGGACACCGCTCGTGAGTTCGAGATCGTTTTCTCGACGCTGTTCCCGGGCGGTGAGGGCCGGCTGGTGCTTACCGATCCTGATGACATGCTCACCACGGGCATCGAGGTCGAGGCGAGGCCGCCGGGAAAAAAGGTGAAGCGTCTGTCGCTGTTGTCCGGCGGGGAGCGTTCACTGACCGCACTCGCTCTCCTGCTCGCGATATTCCGGGCCCGTCCTTCGCCCTTCTACGTGCTCGACGAGGTCGAGGCAGCTCTGGACGACCGCAACCTCGGCCGGCTGCTCGATGCTGTCGAGGGTCTGCGCGAGAAGTCGCAGCTGATCATCGTCACCCACCAGAAGCGGACGATGGAGATCGCTGACGCCCTGTACGGCGTGGCCATGCGGGGCGACGGGGTGACGACAGTGATCAGTCAGCGGCTGCGGGAGCGGGCGGCGCTCTGACGCCGCCGCCCTCCCGCCGGGCGAGCGCCACGGCCTTGTGGCGTCATCTGTCAGGATCGGTACGTGGAGCTCCTCATCCTGATCGTCGTCATCGCCGTCGTCGTACTGGCCACCGTGGGCCTGGTGGCCGGCACGGCCCTGCGCCGACGCCCCCGCCGATCCGTCGAGGAAGGCCCGCGCCCGGGCGCCGACTACCGTCCCGGGGTCGGTGACGATGCCGAGGTACCCCGAGATTCGGCGACCAGGACGGTCGACGACATCGGTCTTCCCGATGTGCTGCCGCCGTCCCCGACGGAGACCGAGGGCGTCGGCGCCCCGCCCGCCGAGATACCGGCCGCGCCGGGGATCCCGGTCCAGGAGCGGATCCCGCCGGAGGCACCGCCGCCGGCCGCCGGCCGCCTCGTCCGGCTGCGCCTGCGGCTGGCTCGTTCGCAGAACGCGCTCGGTCGCGGATTGCTCTCCCTGCTGTCCGGCGACAATCTCGACGAGGACGCGTGGGAAGACGTGGAGGCGACCCTGCTCCTCGCCGACGTCGGGGTTACGGCGACCACCGAGCTGGTCGCCGCGCTGCGGGAACGCACGAAGGTGCTCGGTGCCCGCACGCCTGCGGATGTGCGGGCGGTGCTGCGCGACGAGCTGCTTGCCCAGATCGGTACGACGACCGACCGATCGCTGCGCACGACGGCCCCGGATCGTCCCGCCGTCGTACTCGTCGTCGGTGTCAACGGTACGGGCAAGACCACGACCTGTGGAAAGATCGCGCGGCTGCTGGTCGCGGACGGGCGTACGGTCGTGCTGGGCGCGGCGGACACGTTCCGTGCCGCGGCCGCGGATCAGCTTCAGACCTGGGGTGAACGGGTCGGCGCGATCACGGTCCGCGGGGCCGAGGGGGGTGACCCCGCGTCGGTGGCGTTCGATGCGGTCCGACAGGGCACGCAGAGCGGTGTGGACACCGTGTTGATCGACACCGCCGGCCGGCTGCACACCAAGGCAGGCCTGATGGACGAGCTGGCGAAGATTAAAAGAGTGGTGGGCAAGCACGGTCCGGTCGATGAGGTGCTGCTCGTGCTCGACGCCACGACCGGTCAGAACGCGCTTGTCCAGGCACAGGTGTTCACGCAGGCGGTTGATCTCACCGGAGTCGTGCTGACCAAGCTGGACGGTACGGCCAAGGGCGGGATCGTCATCGCCGTGCAGCGCGAGCTCGGCATGCCGGTGAAACTGATCGGCTTGGGAGAGGGTCCAGACGATCTTGCTCCCTTCGAGTCGGAGGCGTTCGTCGACGCCCTGTTGGGCGAAGCTGGCTGATCGATCGAGTGGCCGCCGGATCGGCGAAGACCACAACGTGCTCAGCGTCAAGGCCTTCCGGCCGTTCGGCATGTGACCTAAGCTTCATCACTGAGCGGAGCTGTGGGGCTCCGTGGTCAGCCGCGCCATGTTCCTCGGTGTTCTCCTGGCCGGGGGGTGAGCGTCCGGCGAGGCGTCTCGCCCTCCTCAGCGCAGAGGGCGGGCCCGGCAGGTGAATGACCAGGTCGGTGTCCGTGCGGGCATGCCTCGCCGGGCCGCGCACGTCGCGTCCGCGTCGATCGGCCGATGCGTGACGTCGTCGGTTGATCGGACGCGGGGGTGTGCTGTCCTCGTCGTCGGGTGCGTACGCTGGTGCCTGCGGTCCGTCTGCGATCTCGGAGTGTGTGCGCGTGTTCGACACCCTTTCCAGCCGCCTCGACAAGGTCTTCGCGTCGCTGCGTGGCAGAGGGCGCCTTACCGATGCCGACATCGACGCCACCGCGCGGGAGATCCGGGTGGCTCTGCTCGAGGCAGACGTCGCGCTCCCGGTCGTCCGTGGCTTCGTGGCCGCGGTGAAGGAGCGTGCCCGCGGCGCCGAGGTCAGTGCGTCGTTGAACCCTGCCCAGCAGGTAATCAAGATTGTCAATGAGGAGCTCGTCGCGATCCTCGGCGGCGGCACGACGACGCTGCGGTACGCCAAGACCCCGCCGACGGTGGTCCTGCTCGCCGGCCTGCAGGGAACGGGTAAGACCACCCTGGCCGGCAAGCTCGGGCACTGGCTCAAGGCCCAGGGTCACACCCCGCTGCTGGTCGCGGCCGACCTGCAGCGTCCGAACGCGGTCAACCAGCTGCAGGTGGTCGGGGCGCGGGCCGGGGTGGAGGTCTTCGCGCCCGAGCCCGGCAACGGGGTCGGGGATCCGGTGCGCGTCGCGCGCGACGCGCTCGCGCACGCGCGCCGGCAGGTCTTCGATGTGGTCGTCGTCGACACGGCCGGGCGGCTCGGCGTCGACGAGGAGATGATGCGGCAGGCGGCCGACATCCGCGACGCCGTCTCACCGGATGAGATTCTCTTCGTCCTGGACGCGATGATCGGTCAGGACGCGGTCGCGACCGCGAGCGCCTTCGCCGATGGCGTGGGATTCAGCGGAGTGGTCCTGACCAAGCTTGATGGCGACGCGCGCGGTGGTGCGGCCCTCTCGGTCGCCCAGGTGACCGGTCGGCCGATCATGTTCGCCTCCACCGGCGAGGCCCTGGACGACTTCGACGTCTTCCACCCGGAACGCATGGCGTCGCGGATCCTCGGTATGGGTGACGTCCTCACCCTCATCGAGCAGGCCGAGAAGGCGTTCGAGGCCGAGCAGGCCGAGGCCATGGCGGCGAAGATGGTCGCCTCCGAGTTCACTCTCGAGGATTTCCTCGAGCAGATGCTCGCGGTCCGCAAGATGGGCCCGATCGGCAACCTGCTCGGCATGCTGCCGGGTATGGGCCAGATGAAGGATCAACTGGCGCAGGTCGACGATCGGGACGTCGATCGGGTGGTTGCGATCATTCGGTCCATGACGCCGACGGAACGGCGTGATCCCAGGATCCTGCAGGCGTCCCGCAAGGCTCGGGTCGCGCGTGGATCCGGGGCCACGGTCACCGAGGTCAACCAGTTGCTGGACCGGTTCGCCGAGGCCCGCAAGATGATGCGGCAGATGGCCGGCGGCATGGGGATGCCGGGGGGGATGGGTCGAGCGAAGGCCGCCTCGGCTCGCAAGGCCGCGAAGAAGGGCAAGGGAGCCAGCCGCAAGGGTAATCCGGCGGCACGGGCGGCCCAGGCCAAGGCGCAGAAGTCCACTGCGCAGGAGCGGCTGGCGAAGGGCCCCGCGCTTCCGGACGGCATGCCGGATCTCTCGGCGCTGATGCGGCAGCAGGACGGCTTCGGTGGGATGCCGCCGCGCGGCCCCCGCGGGGGCCGTTGACCCGCGCGAGGCGGCCGTGGTGGATGCACGGGCTCCCCGGTCGTGCGCGGCGGTCACGATCTGGCAGACTGTAAGCTCAATACAGGCCCTGCCTGCCAGCGCCGGTGTGGCTGCCCTCATTCCTCGCGGTGTCGCGGTTCCTCGCGGTGTCGCGCGGGAGATGTGTGAGTGGTTGTCCGGCGCGGGTGCTTCCCACCACCGGGGCTCCATGCGCAGCCGTGGAAAACCAGTGGTCATCGACATGTCTGGAGCCGTTCGACCACCGTGGCAACCAAGATTAAACTGCAGCGTCTCGGCAAGATGCGCGAGCCGCACTACCGCATCGTCGTGGCCGATGCCCGTACCAAGCGGGATGGTCGGGTCATCGAGTCCATCGGGCAGTACCACCCCAAGTCCGACCCGAGCATCATCAAGGTCGACGCCGAGCGGGTGGGGCACTGGCTCTCGGTCGGTGCACAGCCCACCGAGCCCGTCCTCGCGATCCTCAAGGTCACCGGGGACTGGCAGAAGTTCAAGAACCTGCCGGCGCCCCCGCCGATGAAGGTCGCCGAGCCAAAGGCGGACAAGCGGGAGATCTTCCAGGCGGCCGCGCGGGCTGCCGCGGGCGCCGAGGACCGGCCGGCCACCACGCCGAAGAAGGCCAAGAAGTCCGGGTCGGCAGAGTCGGCAGAGTCGGCAGAGGAAGTGGAAGCCGCCCCGGCCACGGACGCACCGACGACCGCGGGGCAGTAGGTGCTGGAGGCGGCCCTCGAACATCTTGTGCGAGGCATCGTCGATCACCCCGACGACGTCCGGGTGGACCTGAACAACGGTCGGCGTGGACGTACCCTGGAGGTGCGGGTGCACCCCGAAGATCTCGGGAAGGTCATCGGTCGGCGAGGCCGTACCGCTCGTGAGCTGCGCACGGTGATGGGCGGTGTCGGAGGCCGGGGCCTTCGGATCGACGTTGTCGATGTGGATCATTAGGATCCGCCGATGCTGTCGCGAGCTTCGTCCTGATTGCTCGAGAAGTCGTGGCTGAGGAGATCGTCGTCGGGCGGATCGGCCGGCCGCATGGCATCCGCGGTGAGGTCACGATCGAGATTCGCACCGACGTGCCCCACCGCAGGTTCGCCGTAGGGGCAGTCCTCGGTCGCGAAGGGGGCGGAACTCCGCTCACCGTCTCCGGCGCTCGTTGGCACTCGGGTCGCCTGTTGCTTCACTTTCGCGGGGCGGACGATCGTGGCGCCGCGGAGGCGCTGCGCGGCGTGCTCCTGGCTATCGACGCGGATCAGGCGGGATCGCCGCTCGACGACGATGCCGCCGACGGCGAGGCCGTGGAGATGTGGTGGGATCGGGACCTGGTCGGCCTGCGGGCGGTGACCACGGCGGGCATGTTGTTGGGGCACGTCACCGACATCATTCACTCCCCTGCGGGAGACCTGCTCGCGATCGGCGGCCCGGACGGTGGCGAGCATCTCGTCCCCTTCGTCCGTGACATCGTGCCGACCGTCGACCCCCCCGCCGGCCGGATCGTCGTGGATCCGCCGCCCGGCCTGCTCGATCTCGATTGACTCGGGTCCTGCGCCGGAAGTTGGCTGCGCCGCCTCGGCCCGGTCTTCGGCTGGCGGGCAGGTCGGGTTTCCCGGCAGGCAGCCGATACCTCTGAGAACCGATATCTCTGAAAGCAGCCGATGCGCGCCGACATCGTCACCATCTTCCCGGCCTATCTCGAGCCACTGCGTCTGTCGCTCGTGGGCCGGGCCCAGGAGCGCGGAACCCTGCAGATCCATACACATGATTTGCGGATGTGGACCACGGATGTTCATCGCACCGTGGATGACGCCCCCTACGGGGGAGGCCCGGGAATGGTCATGCGGCCCGAGCCCTGGGACGCGGCGTTGTCGGAGATCACCGCACGAGTGGCCGGTAGCCGGCCCCGGGTCGTCGTGCCGACCCCGGCGGGGACTCCGTTCACTCAGCGCTATGCCGAAGAGTTGGCGCGCGAGCCCTGGCTGGTGTTCTGCTGCGGGCGCTACGAGGGTATCGACGCCAGGATGATCGAGACCTGGGCCGATGACGAGATCTCCATCGGAGACTATGTGCTGGCCGGGGGCGAGGCCGCGACTCTGGTGATTCTCGAAGCGGTTACGCGGCTGCTGCCCGGAGTCCTCGGTAACAGTGCCTCGGTCGTCGACGACTCTTTCTCCGACGGCTTGCTGGAAGGCCCGGTCTACACCCGTCCGCCGGTATGGCGGGGGGCCGAGGTGCCGTCCGTTCTCCGCTCCGGCGATCATGAGGCGATCGCCCGCTGGCGTCGTTCCCAGGCGCTTCGTCGTACCCTGTTGCGGCGCCCGGACCTCCTGGAACGCCGCGAGTTCGCCGAAGCGGACCGAGCCGTACTCGCTGCCGCCGCTGCCGAGGCTGCCGGGCGGATGGTGCCGGGCCCCCACCGAGGGGACCGGCCTGATCCATCGTCGTGACGTCGAGGGGCCGGGCGAGGGGTAGGGCGGTCCGGTCTCTCTCCTAGGTGTGGCACAGTAGGATGCAGTGTCCGTCGGTTCGTGACCGGTTCGGGCGGCCTCGGGTCGCATGTCTTCCCCGCGGGACACCTCGCGGTGATTGCGTCCACCCATGCCGGCCAGATCGGCCTCGACCATGGATTGTCCGTCTCGGTGCGTTCCGGGGCCGCGGACGATCCATTCTCAACTCTTCAGGAAGCGACTGCCATGCACACCCTGGACAGCCTCGACGCCGAGTCGCTGAGGACCGACGTGCCCGAGTTCTGGCCGGGCGACACCCTCAAGGTCCACGTGCGGGTTGTCGAAGGAAACCGTCAGCGCATCCAGGTCTTCCAGGGTGCCGTCATCCGCCGCCAGGGTGGCGGGGTGCGGGAGACCTTCACCGTCCGTAAGGTCAGCTTCGGCGTGGGCGTGGAGCGGACCTTTCCCCTCCACAGCCCGATCGTCTCGAAGATCGAGGTCGTGAGCCGCGGTGACGTCCGACGGGCCAAGCTGTACTACCTGCGTCAGCTGCGCGGTAAGGCTGCCAAGATCAAGGAGAAGCGTGAGCCGGTCGCGCGCTGAGGTCACCGCCACCCCGTGACGCGTCCGGATTCTCCATCCGCGACTTGCCGGTTGCCCGTGCAGGTGCCGTCGCCGTTGATGGAAGAAGATAGGCGGCACGGTCCGCAACGCTGTCGCAAGGTGCGGCTGGTGGCACGTCGACCGGTCCGATGAGGTTTGGCGGTCGATCCTGCGAGGTGGCGGCGTGAACGCATCCGATCCCAGTGGGCCTCGGGTACCGGGAAGGACCGAGTGCGGCCAGCCGGACGGCGCGCAGCCGAGCCCTGCGACCGAGCCAGACGGCCCGAAGGACCAGGCGCAGCCCGACGGTCCGGAAGCCACCGGTCGTCGGGTTTCCCGGCCCGAGGCGGCGCGGGCCCGTGGCCGTGGCTCGTTCCTCCGCGAGCTCCCGGTCCTTGTGCTGATCGCCTTTCTGCTCGCCCTGCTCATCAAGGCTTTTCTGGTCCAGGCGTTCTGGATCCCCTCGGAGTCGATGGAACGGACACTGCTCGTCGACGACCGGGTTCTTGTCAACAAGGTCGTCTACCACTTCCGCGACGTGCATCGGGGTGAGATCGTCGTCTTCAACGGCAAGGGGACCGGATTCGATCATGCCGAGTCCGTCGTCCCGCCGCCGAGCAACGCGTTCAGCAGGTTCGTTCGTGGCGCGCAGAACCTGTTGGGTCTCGGGGCTCCGAGCGAGACCGACTTCATCAAACGCGTCATAGCGGTCGGCGGCGACACGGTCGCGTGTTGCGATACCGCGGGCAGAGTCTCGGTCAACGGCCATCCGCTCGACGAGCCGTACGTCTACCAGAACGACTATCAGCGGTTCGGCCCGCTGACCGTCCCGGCTGGCTACCTGTGGGTGATGGGTGACCATCGCGGGGCCTCCTCGGATGCCCGGCAGAACGGGCCGATCCCGAAGCATGCGGTGGTGGGACGGGCCTTCGTCCGTGTCTGGCCACTCGGCCGGTTCGGATTCCTGGGCGTTCCAAACGATTTCGCCGGGATTCCCGTCGAGTCGGTGGTGTCTCCGGCTCCTCGTGCGCCGGCCGGGTCGGCCACATCAGCCGGGTCGGCCACGTCGGCCACATCAGCCACATCGGCCGCGTTGTCTTCCGCCGACGACGCCGCGGTGCCGCTGCCGGGCTCCCCGGCCACGGATGACGCATCCCTGTTCGCCCTTGCCGTGCTAATCCCCCCGGCGTGGACCGCCACCCGTCGGCCCCGCCGGATGCCACGAGGACCCACGCGCACGCGCGCGTCAGGGACGGCTCGGCGCCGCGGTCCGTCATGAGACACTACGGTGCCGCTCTTCGCCGGGATGCGGGGCTGTTCGGTTACGAGCGCGCTCTGAACAGGCATGGTCTCGGTCCGGTCGCAGGGGTCGACGAGGCGGGTCGTGGGGCATGCGCCGGACCCTTGGTCGTCGCCGCGGTGATTCTGGCTCCGGAGGCTCGTCGACGGCTGGCGCGGTTGGCCGACTCCAAGCTCCTGACCGAGCAGATCCGTGAGAGTGTTTTCGAGGACGTGACGGCCGCCGCCGAGGCGTGGTCGACCGTCGTCATCTCCGCGGCCGAGATCGATCGGGTCAGCCTGCACGTAGCCAACATCACCGGAATGCGACGCGCGGTGGCGCGCCTGCCTGTGCGCCCAGGGTACGTGCTCACGGATGGATTCGCGGTCGCCGGTTTCGGAGCGGAGTCGTTGGCGGTGGTGAAGGGAGACCGGGTGGTCGCGTGCGTGGCGGCAGCCTCGGTCGTGGCGAAGGTGACGAGGGACCGGATCATGCGTGCGTTGCACACGCGCTATGCCGAGTACGATTTCGCGCAGCACAAGGGATACGTCACCGCGGCCCACGCGGCGGCGCTGGCGCGCTGCGGACCGTGTGACGAGCATCGGATGTCGTACGTCAACGTGGCTGCGCATGCGGCGACGACGAGGGAAGCACGATCATTGCGGCTGGAGGACAGGGTGCTTGTGACCAGCCGGCATGGCGTCACGGAGACTGTATGAGCGCGGAAGACCTCGAGAAGTACGAGACCGAGATGGAGTTGCAGCTCTATCGCGAGTACCGCGACGTGGTGGGGCTTTTTTCGTATGTGATCGAAACCGAGCGCCGCTTCTACCTCGCGAACGACTACCAGATCGAGGTCAGGAACAGCACGGACGGCGAGGTCTTCTTCGAGTTGATCTTGCGTGACGCCTGGGTGTGGGACATGTTCCGTCCTGCGCGTTTTGTTAAAAATGTCCGAGTAGTCACCTTTAAAGATATCAACGTCGAGGAGTTGACCAAGGCCGAGCTCTGACGCCGACTCTCGGCGTCACGCTTTCCAGCCCCGGCCGCTTGATCGCTTCGGCATCTTGATCGTCTCGGCGGTATGTTCGGCAGATCGGCATCTCATTCCGGTCGGTCGTCGCCTGGATCGACAGTGCGAGTCGGCCCGTCACCGAAGCCCGTGATGCCCCGCTGAGATGTCCGCCCAGCTCGTTCCTGTGGAGAAACCCTCGCCATCCACATATCGATCATGTGGATGGCTCTCCGGCCCGCCCACGTCCACGCTGGTCACGACCGGCGGGCACCCGTCCCCCGGCGAACGGGAGCGGCGATGCGGGCAAAGGACGCACTGGGCAGGTTCGGCGAAGATGTCGCCGCCCGCCATCTGGCGGCGGTCGGCGCCGAGATCCTCGACCGTAACTGGCGCTGCCGCGAGGGCGAGCTCGACCTCGTTGTGCAGGACGGTGAGAGCCTGGTGTTCTGCGAGGTCAAGACCCGATCCGGGACGCGTTACGGATCGGCCGCCGAGGCCGTCGTGGGTCGCAAGGCGGCTTGGTGCGTTTCGACGTCCTCCTGGTGTCCCGCCCTCCGGCGGGTCCGGTTCGTGTCGAGCACATCCGGGGAGCGTTCTGATGGCCCTCGCGCGGGCCCGGGGGGTGGCGGTCGTCGGGGTCGAAGGTCACATCGTCGAGGTGGAGGCGGATCTCGCCAATGGTCTTCCGCGGCTGACTCTCATCGGTCTGCCCGATGCCGCGTTGCATGAGTCACGGGATCGGATTCGCGCCGCGATCGTGAACTCGGGCCAACGGTGGCCTGATCGGCGCATCACGCTCGGGTTGTTCCCCGCCACCCTCCCGAAATCGGGCAGTGGTTTCGACCTGGCTATGGCGGTGGCGATCCTCACCGCGGCCGGTGTGGTGCCGCGCGCCGCCCTGCTCCGTCGGGTACTCATCGGCGAGCTGGCGATGGATGGCCGGGTGCGCGGTGTCCGCGGGGTGCTCCCGGCGGTACTTCGGGCGGTGGCTGCCGGTATCGAACGGGTCGTGGTACCGGCGGGCAACGCCGCCGAGGCGGCGCTGGTACCGGGCGCGGTGGTAGAGCCCGCTGTCGATCTCACCAGTGTGCTGGCGCTCCTGCGGGGAGAGATCGCCGCCGAGCCCGTGGCGGCCCCCACGGCCGAAGCTGCCTCCACCGACGGTCAGGTCGGGGATCTGGCGGACGTGGCGGGGCAGAGCAGGGGCCGGCTGGCCGTCGAGGTCGCGGCGGCCGGTGGCCACCGCCTGTTCATGCAGGGGCCGCCCGGCAGTGGCAAGACCATGCTGGCCGACAGACTGCCCGGGCTGCTGCCGAACCTCGGTACCGAGGCCGCTCTCGAGGTGACCGCGGTCCATTCGGTCGCCGGCCTGCTGCCCGCGGACTGCCCGCTCGTCACCCGACCGCCGTATCGTAGTCCGCACCACAGCGCGACCCCGGCGGCACTCGTCGGGGCAGGCTCGACGGTGATTCGGCCCGGGCTGGCCAGTCAGGCGCACCGGGGCATCCTGTTTTTGGACGAGGCGCCAGAGTTTACCCGTCAAAGTCTCGATGCGCTACGTCAACCGTTGGAGAGCGGCGAGATCGAGATCGCCCGCGCTCGCGCGACGACACGGTTTCCCGCCCGCTTCCAGCTGGTTCTGGCCGCGAATCCCTGCCCGTGTTCGAAGGCCCGTGGCCCACGCGCGGTGGGCTGCGAGTGCCCGAGCCTGGTCCGTCGGCGCTATCTGGCCCGTTTGTCCGGGCCGCTCCTGGATCGGATCGACATCCAGGTGGCGTTGAGCGATCCCAGCCGGGCGGAGCTACGGGCGGACCGTGGCCAGGGTGATTCGTCCGCGGTCGTCGCGGCGCGGGTCGCCGCGGCCCAGGAGGCGACCCGGGTCCGGCTGGCCGGAACGCCGTGGCGGCTCAACGCGGAGGTGCCGGGGCCGGCGATGCGCCGACTGTGGCCGCTGCCGGCGAGGGCGACGGCCGTGGCCGAGCGGGCATTCGAAAGAGGCCTGCTCACCGCGCGCGGTCTCGACCGCGTCCTGAGGTTGGCGTGGACCTTCGCCGATCTCGCCGGACGGGGCACGCCCGGTCCCGAGCAGTTCGGTGCCGCGCTGGATCTGAGATTGCCCGGGTGGTCGGCATGAGCATGGGAGGCCCCCGTGGGGACGCTCCTGACCGTGACGTGAACCGTGTCGCGCAGGAGACCGTGTCGCGCAGGAGGAAGAAGCCGCATCCGGTGCCGTCTTCAGGGAGTGGGACATGAGCTCGACGACTCCGCCGGATGCCCGGGGGGCGGATCCCGGTCCCGCGCCCGGGAGGGTGGCACCGGGTGACACCGACTGGTCGGATCCCGAGCGGTTGGCCCGTGTCG
>NZ_CDWTMG010000110.1:0-14931 GCF_977945845.1 Frankia sp. CcMO1 | reverse complement strand
GGGAAAGCGGTCGGCTCGGGTGCGTCGCTCCGGACGCGCTGCACGGTCTGGGCGGTCTGGGCGGTCTGGGATGTCCCGCCATGAGGATCGTCCGATGGGGATGACGGGGCCGACCCCGGGCGGGGTCGGCAGCCGGCTCGTCCGCCCGTCGTCCAGCGGCGGGGTGCTGCGTTGCGATCGTTCCGGTACGCGGGGCCCCGGCGGCGGACCTCCTTCCGACGGAGGCAGCACATGGGGAGGCGGCGGTGGTGGGCCCGATGTGGCGGGAAGCTTCCGGGTCTGCTCGCCGGCGGTCATGCGCGGAGCATCGGGACCGGGGATGCGGCCTGCGGATCGCGGATACCGCTTGTCGCGGGGGCTCGCGGGATCGTCGTGGCGCGGGTCCGGGTGGCGCGGGCCGCCGTCATAGCGCGCGCCGTCGTACCGCGGGTCGCCCTGCCGCCGGTCTTCATGGCGCGGCGTGTCGAACCGTGGCGCGCCACGGCGTCCGTCCGGGTCAACCGGATGGTTCCGCTTCGGACGGTCCCGTTCGGAGTACCGGGGCCGGCGCGCGAGTCCCCGGTCCGGATCTGGCTGCTCCGGACGGATCTGCCCGGGATAACCGGGATACGACTGGTCCGGGGGGAACCGGGCCGGGCGTTCGGCCGCCGGGTAGCCGTCCTCGTCGGAATACCCGACGTCGGAATACCCGGCGTCGCGTGGGTCCCGGTCCGACGGTCCATCGCCGGGACCGGTACCGCGATCACGCCGGGGGCCGGTACCACCCCTGCGATGCCGGGCCCCCGGCCGGCCTTCCTCCTCGACCGGCGTCATGGGCCGCTCCGTCGCCGTCGGAAGGGAGCTGTGGCCGCCGAGTCGTCGGTGTCCTCCTGGCTGTCGAGGCCGTGGCGAAGGGTGCCTCGGTCCTGGCCTTCATAGCGCCGGATGGCCGTCCGCACCACCGGCGTCGTCGTAGTCGAGGTGGCGGCTTCGCGCTTGTCGTCGCCACTATGCCGGGTCGAGACCGAGGCGGCCGGGGTGACCGGATCGACCTGGTTCACCGGGCTCACCGGGTCCACCGGGTCCACCGGGTGGAGCGGGGCAGCCGGGTGGAGCGGGCCCGCCGGTCCGGTCGCCGCCTCGTGCGGGCCCGCCGGCCCGCCCAGGTCGTCCTTGGCCCCCCGCAGCCGTCGCGCCAGGCGGATGACGACCGCCAGGAGCAGCACGCCGACGGCACCGATGGTGATCGCGGTCGCGACGGCGCCGTAGACGGTGGATCGGACGAGAACCCGGTTCGGTGGCTCCGTGGACAGCGCCTGCCCGTCGAGGTTGAGTTTGCGGATCTCGAGGGGAAACGTCCCCGCACCCTCGGCCTCCATCTCGATCTCGACCTGAGCCTTCTGCCCTGGGGGAAGGCGGAGTGTCTGCCGGGCCGGCGAGCGCAGCCGGGACCGGTCGGTCGAAGAGAAGGCGAGCACCACAGTGACCTCGTACTGGGTGTTGTTCTCCAGGGTGATCGGGACCAGCCCACGTCTGCTCGTCAGGTTGACGCTGCGGGAGGCCACCACCTGGATTCCGTTGCGGATCGCGGACGCCTCCCCGTCCACCTGCTGGCTCAACGACACACCGTCAACCCTGCGGTCTCCCCGCCACGCGGCGGAGGTCGCCGTGACAAGTGTGTTCTTCATCGGGTTGATGAGCTGCAGCTGGCACCTGGGGCCGCGCCTGGGCGGGCACAGCACGGGGCTCAGGGCCTGCACCTCGTCAAGGACGTCCTCGACGGCGGTGAGGTAGTCGGTCGGCAGCTCGCGGGCCTGTGCCTCGGCCGGGTAGGCAAGCCGGCCCGGCCGGTCGTCCGGCCGGCTCTGGCCCCCGACACCTGCGTCGAGTCCCACCGAGGTGGAGTAGCCGCTGGTGAGGGTGTCGAGTACCGACCGTGCCCAGTCGCTCGGCGGGTCCCAGTCCCGGGGCAGCGCCAGGATCTGGAACCGTTGCTCGGGCCGTTCGGCGGTGATCATGCCGAGCTCGGCCCGCAGGCGTGCCAGGGCCGTCCCGAAGTCGGGACCGTCGGGCAGCCCGGTGTAGGCGGTTGCGATCCTGGTGAGCTGGCTGTCGGCCGCGAGCGCCTGGATCGGTCCGGCCGAGGTGGCGAGGCTGACGGTCGCCGACGGGGTGTAGGTGATCTTCGCTGCGGAGGGTAGCAGCTGGTCATCGAGGATCACGGTCCCGACCTCCAGCTGGCGCAGTATGTCCGCGGTGGTGGCGTCCGCCGACCCGTCGGCGGGATAGGCGATGGTGCCCTTCTGCAGGGGGTCACGCCCCAACAGGTGGGCCAGCACAACTTCGCCAGTCTTGACGGCGTACTTCACCGTGTCCAGCTTCCGGGCGCGGACGAGCGCGGTCAGATCGGCATCTCCGTAGGGCAGTGCGAACACCACGCCTCCCTGCTCGGCGAAGCGCACGATGTCGGAGAGGAAAAGGGCCGCGTTGGCGTCCGTCTGCGCATGAACGGGCCCGCCCGGGGTGGCGTAGTCGTAGCCGCCCGGCTGCGCCATGATGGTCAGCGCCTGCACCAGGGTCGGATCGACGGCGAGCGTGACCGGCGGCGTGGCGGCGGTCAGCAGCCGGGACAGCCGGCCGCCCGGCTTCACCTCGTCCGCGAGCGCGTTGTCGGTCAGCCGGCCGTCCGAGCGCAGGCGCGGCTGATCTGCGATCGGCAGGACCGCGGCGACCGGTGTCCTCGGCTGCTGTGGGTTCGGCGCCCAGACCAGGAAGGTGTAGGCCGCGCCGATCGGTACCACGGCGCGGCCCCCGACGGAGCCGGTAATCCGTAGCTGGACCGGGTACACCCCCAGGCTCGGCGGCAGGTCCAGCGCGGCGCGATCGGCGGCGATCCGGAAGGGCACGGGCGCGGCACCCTGGATGGGCGGGGCGGCCAGCGGTTGGGTGCCGTCGCCGTTCGCGAGGACCACCTGGCGGTAGCTGCGTGTTCTCGCCGCGGCCGGGTCATCGGTCAGAGTGGCCAGCTGCCCGCGTGAGGTCACCCTGGCGCCGATCCACAGGCTCATGGAGAGGTGGGCCAGCGGCTCCCCGACCGTGGTGATGAGCTGGCCGCTGACGGAGAGCATGGTCGATCCCCCCGGGGTGGGGGGACTCACCTCATCCAGATCGATCGTCACCGGATTCGGCGGACCGCCGGGTCTGGCTGCCGTGCCACCCGGAGTGATAGATAGCGAATTATCTGATTTGTCGGTGGATGAAGATGTGGAAGACCGTGGTGTTCTTGTGGATGAATTGTGGTGGGTAACCGGTTCGACGAGGACTCCCCCGGCCGGCACGGGGGTCGAAGCCGAGGCCGAGGCCGAAGCCGCGCAGACCCCGGGCACGGCCACGGCGAACAGGGCTAGCGCCGCGAGTATCGCCGCCCGGCGCAACGGCGCGCGACCGGTGGTGGAGATCGGCGGCGGCATGGGTTGATCGTACGAGTCCCCCGGCGACCAGCCGGCCCGCCTGTCCGGGACGCCGGGGTTACGGCTTGATTCCGCTGGGCCCTTCCCGGGCGGACGCCGAGAAATCATGATCATTGTTTTGGGTCCACGTAACGGATCATGGGCGGTGAGGCCGTAACCTGAAGGTGTGTCAGTGATCAGGCTGGACAATCCGCGAGACTCGGCCGAACGGGTGGTGAGTGAGCTGCTGAGGGTGCCGCCGGCCGCCGATGAGCTCGGTCGCGTCTTCATCGCGAACGGTTACCTCCTTCACCTCGTCGGTGGTTCGGTACGGGACGCCCTGCTCGGCCGGCCGGCGTCCGCCGTGTCCGGGGCCGCACCAGCCGATCTCGACTTCGCCACGGATGCTCGCCCCGAGCGGGTTCTGGAGATCACCCGAGGATGGGCGGAGGCGACCTGGGAGGCCGGAATCGCCTTCGGCACGGTCGGGCTCGCTCGGCACGGTGTCCGGTTCGAGATCACCACCTACCGTAGTGAGGCGTACGACCGGCAGTCCCGCAACCCGGCCGTGACCTACGGCGACAGCCTGGAGGCGGACCTGTCCCGGCGGGACTTCACCGTGAATGCGATGGCGGTGTCCGTGCCCGGCCATGACTTCGTCGACCTGTTCGGCGGGATGACAGATCTCGCCCGCGGCGTGCTGCGTACCCCCGCAAGCCCCGAGGCATCGTTCGACGACGACCCGCTGCGCATCCTGCGGGCCGCCAGGTTCGAGGCGGCCCTGGGCCTCACCCCGGTACCCGAGCTGGTCGCGGCGATGCGCTCGCGGGCAGATCGGCTCGCGATCGTCTCCCCCGAGCGGGTCCGCGACGAACTGCGCAAGCTCATGCTGGCTCCTGACCCGGTCGCCGGTCTGGAGCGGTTGGTCGAGGTCGGGATCGCCGACATCGTGCTGCCTGAGGTGTCCGCCATGCGGATGGAGATCGACGAGCACCACCAGCACAAGGACGTCTACGCCCACACCATGACGGTGCTGCGTCAGGCGATGATCTTGGAGGAGCCGGGGGAGCCGGACGAGGTGCTGCGCTGGGCCGCGCTGCTGCATGACATCGGCAAGCCGCGGACCCGTCGGCACATGGCGGGCGGGCGGGTGTCCTTCCACCACCATGAGGTCGTCGGCCGGGACATGACCCGCCGTCGGCTCGCGGCGCTGCACTTCCCCAAGGACGTGACCGACGCGGTCTGCCGGCTCGTCTACCTGCACCTGCGCTTCCACGGATACGGGGCGGGCGAGTGGACCGACGCCGCCGTACGCCGCTACGTGCACGACGCGGGTCCCCAGCTCTCCCGGCTACACAAGCTGGTCCGCTCGGATTGCACGACCCGCAACCGGCGCAAGGCCGCGGCGTTGTCCCGGACGTACGACTCGCTCGAGGAACGGATCGCCGAGCTCGCCGCGCGCGAGGAGATCGCCGCGATCCGGCCGGAGCTTTCCGGGGACGACATCATGGCGCTGCTGGGGCTGTCACCGTCCCGGTTGGTGGGTCAGGCCCGGTCGCACATGCTGGAGTTCCGCTTCGAGCACGGGATCGTCGGCCGGGAGGCCGCCGAGGCCGAGCTGTTCCGGTGGGCCCGGGAGCACGAGGCGCCCGTTCCCGGTGAGCTCACGCCTCGGCGGGGGTGACCGGCCTGGGCTGGCCGTCCGGGCCAGGCTGGCCGTCCGGGCCAGGGTGGTCGGCCGACCGTGCCGATCTGGGCTCGCCGATGTGACGGATGATCCGGTCTTCCGGATGGCGGCGGGCGGCCCGGTAGTACAGGATCCCGGCGAGCGCGTAGCCGGCCCCGGCCACTAGGACCACCGGAACGGACCGGCCCTCGTCCGGCAGGACCACGGCGGCCACCGCCGCGGCGGCCACGAAGGCGACGTTGAACAGCAGGTCGTAGAGCGAGAAGGCGCGACCGCGGTAGGCGTCGTCGGTCTCCTCCTGCACGATGGTGTCCACGCAGATCTTGCTGGCCTGTGCGGAAAACCCGAGCAATGCTGCCGCGACGATGAACAGCGTCGAGGAAAAGGGCAGCCCGAGCGCGACCTCGACAACCCCGCCGAGTACCAGGACGAGGGCGATCCAGCTCGACTTCGGCATGCGCCCCGTAACGTGGGGAGTCGCGACCGCGGCGCTGACCGTGCCGGCCCCACTGGCGGCAACGACGGCGGCGAGCCCCGCGAGCCCGCCTTCCGGGCCAGTGAAGTAGTTGCGATACAGCAACACCGTCATCACGAGGATCAGGCCGTAGACGGCTCGCGAGGTGGTGAGGGCGGCGAGCGCCCGCCGGGCCGGCCCGTGGTTCACCAGATAGCGGGCGCCGTCAAGCATGTCGGCGACGACCTGGGTGGTCTGCGCCCAGGCGCCCTGCCAGGCCACCGTCTCCAGCGGACCGAAGTCGCTCCGTCCCGCCCGCGCCGCGGTGACGGCGGCCACAAGGTAGGTGAAAGCTGCCAGACCGGCGACGAACGCCACCGTCCCGTCCTCGCCGCCGATCAGCCCGCGCAGTCCGCTGCCGACACCGGCTCCGGCGAGCGTCGCGACGGTGCCGGAGGTGACGGACAGGGCGTTCGCCGTGACGAGCCGGTCGAGGCCGACCACGACCGGGAGCCCGGCGGACAGCGCCGCCAGCACGAAGCGGTTCATGCTCACCGACGCCAGTGCCACCGCGTAGAAGTCGACGCCCGTCCGGCCGGTGGCGATCAGAGCGACCAGGATGCCCATCAATAGCATCCGGACGAGTGAGCAGACCACCAGAACCCGCTGGCGGGACACGCGATCGAGCACGATGCCGGCGAAGGGTCCGATGACGCTGAACGGCAGCACGACGATCGCGAGCGACGCGGCCAGGGCCGCCGCCGAGGTCGCCCGTTCGGGGGAGAACAGCACATAGCTGACGAGGCTCGCCTGGAAGACGCCGTCGGCGGCCTGGGAGGTGAGTCTGGACGCGTAGAGCATCCGGAACCCACGGCCGTGCAGCAGCTCACGAAGGTTCTCCGCCCGGGCCACGTCGTCAGCTTAGGACCAGACTGATCGACTCCGGGCACAAGGTCCGGCCGTCCCCTCCGGGCTGCCGGACACCTGTGTTTCCGACCGGGTCCGCTGGCCGGCCGATCCGACGAGGAGGACCCGACGAGAAAGATGAGGACGACGAGAAATCAGCCCTCGATCAGCCCTCGTCGCGGATGAATGCCTCCACCCTGTCCCGGGCCTCGTTGTCGCGGTACTGCTCCGGCGGGGACTTCATGAAATAGGAGGAGGCGGAGAGGACCGGGCCGCCGATGCCCCGGTCGAGCGCGATCTTGGCGCAGCGCACCGCGTCGATGACCACCCCGGCGCTGTTGGGGGAGTCCCACACCTCAAGCTTGTACTCGAGGTTCAGCGGCACGTCGCCGAAGGCACGTCCCTCAAGGCGGACATAGGCCCACTTGCGGTCGTCCAGCCAGGCGACGTAGTCCGACGGCCCGATGTGCACGTTGTCCCTGCCGAGGTCGTGAGAGACCTGGGAGGTCACGGCCTGCGTCTTGGAGATCTTCTTGGACTCCAGCCGCTCGCGTTCCAACATGTTCTTGAAGTCCATGTTGCCGCCGACGTTGAGCTGCATGGTCCGATCCAGGATCACGCCGCGGTCCTCGAAGAGCTTCGCCAGAACCCGGTGGGTGATGGTCGCGCCGACCTGTGACTTGATGTCGTCGCCGACGATCGGCACGCCGGCCGCGCGGAACTTCTCCGCCCACTCGGGCACCCCGGCGATGAACACCGGCAGGCAGTTGATGAAGGCGACGCCGGCGTCGATGGCGCACTGGGCGTAGAACTTCGCGGCGTCCTCGGAACCGACCGGCAAGTAGCAGACGAGCACGTCGGCACGGGTCTCCCGCAGGGTCGCGACGACGTCGACCGACTGCTCGTCCGACTCCTCGATGGTCTCCCGGTAGTAGCGGCCGAGGCCGTCGAGAGTGTGCCCGCGGGCGACGGTGACCCCGAGCGGCGGGACATCCGCGATCTTGATGGTGTTGTTCTCGCTGGCGACGATGGCCTCGGAGAGGTCGCGGCCGACCTTCTTCGCGTCCACGTCGAACGCGGCGACGAATGTCAGGTCCGAGACGTGGTACTCGCCCAGCCGCACGTGCATCAGCCCGGGGACCTGGGCCGACGGGTCGGCATCGCGGTAGTACTCAATCCCCTGGACCAGCGAGGCAGCGCAGTTGCCCACGCCGACAATGGCGACACGTACCGAGCCCATGACGGTCTGCTCCTTAGCTGAGATCTTCGTGGAAATGGGTCATCTGGGGCATACAGCTCCGCCGCGGCATTCCCGATCATGCTGGTCGGGAACAGGGACCCGCTACGGGATGATGTTCATCGGGTGGTCGGGACCTCGCCGTCGGGGTCCTGGCCGGCTGTCCGCGGGGCATGCCTGCTCCGGCCACGCCTGTTCACGTTTACATTCAGGTGCGCGTCGGCGTCGGCAGGTGTGCCGTCCTCCCGTGCGCGCGGGTCGTCCTGGCGGTCCGCCTGCGCCGGAGGGCTTCCCGGCCCGCTTGGGCGGGCCGGTCCGACGACGGGTGCCCCCGGCTGCACGGATCCTGTGGACGGGTTTGTGGACAAACCTGTGGATCCTGTGGACAACTGTGGTCCCTGGGTGCCGGTGGGGGTGCCGGCGCGTTCGGTCTCGATCAGCTCGTTCAGCCAGCGGACCTCACGTTCGACCGATTCCAGGCCGTGGCGCTGCAACTCGAGTGTGTAGGAGTCGAAACGCTCGACGGTCCGGGTCAGGGCCGACCGAACCTTCTCCCGGCGCTCCTCGAGCCGCCCGCGGCGACCTTCGAGGATGCGGAGGCGGACAGCGGCGTCCGTCTTCGAGAAGAAGACGAAGCGCACGCCGAACATCTCGTCTTCCCAGGACGACGGTCCGCCCTCGCCCAGCAGGTCCGCGAGCTTCTCCTTGCCCTCGCCCGTCAGGGTGTAGACGACCCGGCTGCGCCCGCCGAGACGGCCCGCGGCGCTGACGTCGTCCGCGGTGACGTATCCGGCGGACGCGAGACGACGCAGACAGGGATAGAGCGAGCCGTAGCTGAACCGGTGGAACGCGCCGAGCAGCACCGCGAGCCGTTTGCGCAGTTCATAGCCGTGCATAGGGCTCTCGGAGAGCAGGGCGAGGACCGCCAGCTCCAGCATGATCTACCCCTCCTCGACCGTGATGCCCCGCGATGCGCCGCCGGTCGTTCCGCGAGCCGTGGCGGCTGGCCGCCACGGCTCGCGGAACGACCGTCTCGACATATCGAAGCGATACATCGAGGATAGGCGTCGCGGGACGAGTACCGCAACCAGGAATGACCAGTCGGCGACCGGGAGATGACAGATAGGCGCTCTGCTGGTGCATCCCGACCCCGGCCGGACCATCGATGGATCCACCGGCCGCCGAACGGGCGTCGCGCCCTGGCGAGGGTGTTCCCCGAGCCTGTGGAGCGTGGAAAACCCCGGCTGCCAGGGGATAATCGGCCGAGATCCGCGCATCGGAAGGGGCCGGTGGCCGCCCGGGGCGGACGCTGTCCGACGGTCCCGTCGGTGGCCGGAGACCATCCCGCGCGGCCAGATCCCGGTGCGGGCGGGCTCACACTGTCATCCGGCTCACAGCCGGGATGTGTGAGGTGGGAGACGGTTTGGCGGCTGTCTGGACCGTCTGTCTGGAAGCCGACTCCGGCGTACCGTTGCTGGCATGCGTCCGCGGTCGGTCATCGACTACGCGCTTGCCCGCCGGGCGACGCTGGCGGATCTCTTCGCGGGCAGAATCTCGCCGTTGGATGCCTGTGACGCGTATCCTTATCTGCTGCGGGCGGCCAGGTACCACGGTGAGCGGACCACGAAGCGATGCCCGGTCTGCCGAGGCGGCGATCCACTCATCCATGTCACCTACGCCTACGGCGACGAGCTCGGGGAGAGCTCCGGCCGGGCCCGCATCACCAGGGAGCTCCCCATGCTCGCATCGAGGTACAGCGAGCTGCAGGTCTATGTGGTGGAGGTGTGTCCGCCCTGCGGCTGGAACCACCTGGTCACTTCTTATGTGATCGGGACGGGGGAGCCGAAGGCGAAGAAGCAGGCCCGGCGGCGGACCGCTGACGGCTGGTCGTCCCCGAGAGGCGCGAAGGACGCCCTGCGCGAGGGGGCGGAACCCGGCGTGAGATCCTGGTCTGCCATGTGGGTCTCATGGCAGGTCCTGGCGGGGCATCCGCCATGGGCTGACCTCGTCACAGCCTCGTCGGGTGAATGCGGCGAGTGAGCGAACATCACGTGGTCGGCCCCGGTCCGATGGTGGACCGGTGGTCGCCGGGATCGTGCATGGTCCGGGCCGAGACGGGCCGGTTCTGTGGATCCTGTGGATCCTGTGGAAATCGGACCTCCGGTGATGGTTGGGGGCGCCGGCCCGTCTCCTGCGGCGGTCCGGGTACCGGGGAGTCCCGCGGCGACGGATGGAGCGGTTGGTGAGCTCTCCCTACGATCAGGGCTCTAGTCGGGGTGGTCCTGCACCTGACCGAGCATGGCCTAACCCGGACGGCCAGTCCCGGGTAACCGCGGACCGGGTACCCCCGGACCGCGCCCGGCGGCCGGAGCAGGCCCAGGCAGGCCACGTCCAGGGACGCCGGCTGGTGCCGCCAGCGGGCCGGCCCACCGGCGGGCGAGGGGAGCGCACCGCTCTCGTGCCACCCGCGGCTCCCCCCGCCGCGGCGAGGACGAACATGCCGCCGGATGGTAGGACCGGTCGGGGTGCCGGTCCCGCCGCCGGGGGGTGGGTGCCGGACCGCGGCGTCGGGAAGTCCGACGTGCCCGGCCGTGAACCGTCCAGTGGTCGTCCCGGCATGCCCGTTGGCGAGGCGACCGGTCGTCGCCGAGGAGGCGGCGCGCCATCCGGTCGGGCGGCCCCCACCAGGCGGGTTCCCGGCCGTGGGTTCTCCGATCGGACCGCCTCTGACCGTGGCGTCCCCGACCGTGGGCCGGACCGGCCGGCCGCCGAGGTCAACACCCTGTACGACACCGTCGACCAGGAGGCCCTACGGCGGGTCGATGTCCGGGAACGCACCGTGGACGCCACCATCTACCACAAGGTGACGCCGGAGCGGGACTCCCGGAACGGCCGCCGCAACGGGGTGTCGGACCGCGACCGCATGACCGAGGTAACGTCCGCTCGGCAGGTGGCCGGTCGGCGCGACCTCACCCGCGCTACCGAGCTGATGGCCGTCCGGACCCGGGCACGGGAGGGAGGTGGATCGGCCGCTACCCGCCGGATGGCGGGTGGGCGACCGGGTGCGGATCGGATCGAGCCCCGCCGGACCGGTCCAGGCCGATCCTCCCGGGCGGAGATGGGTGCCCCGGGCGGGCCGGGAGGAACCGGGCGCCGCAACGGGAAGGCCTCCCGGCCGGGCCAGGGGCGACACGGCCCGATGTGGTGGCGACAGCGCCCGCGCTGGATGCGCCGTCTGGTCTTCGCCGGCTTCTTCTCCGGCCTTCTCCTGTTCGTCGCCGGCATCGGCGTCATCTACGCGGCGACCCAGGTCCCGCTGCCTGCCGAGGTGAAAACCGACCAGACGTCGATCATCTTCTACGGACCGCCGGCCGGCTCGCATCAGGACAACGGTGAGGAGCTTGCCCGGATCGGCACCGTGAACCGCACCGACGTGCCGCTCGCCGAAGTGTCCATGGACCTGCAGCACGCGGTGCTCGCGGCCGAGGACAAGAACTTCTATCACGAACCCGGTATCTCTCCCAAGGGCATCGCCCGGGCGCTCTACGTGCACCTCACCGGCGGGGAGCTGCAGGGTGGTTCGACCATCACCCAGCAGTACGCCAAGAACGCGTACCTGTCGCAGGAGCGGACCTTCACCCGCAAGATGCGCGAGATCGTGCTCGCGGTGAAGCTGGGCCAGAAGTACTCCAAGGGACAGATCCTGGAGTTCTACCTGAATACGATCTACTTCGGCCGGGGCGCCTACGGTATCGAAGCGGCGGCGAAGGCCTACTTCAACACCCCGGCCGCCAAACTCACCCCCGCTCAGGGGGCGGTCATCGCGGGCCTGATCCGATCACCCAACTACCTCGACCCGGCCAAGAACCCGGGTCCGGCGGCGAACCGCTGGCACGACGTGGTCGCGACGATGGTTGCCGAGGGCTGGGCTCCGCCGGAACTCGCCCAGCAGAGCCCCCCACCCGTGGCCGCGAAGGCGGAGGACGCCGCCGCCTCGTCCGATCAGATCGCGTACATCCGCAACCAGGTCAAACGTGAGCTTACGACCGTCGGGAAGATCACCGAGGACCAGATCAACCGCGGTGGACTGCGCATCACGACCACGATCGACAAGGGGCGGCAGTTCAAGGCCTTCCAGGCGGTGAGCGACGTGCTGGGCCCGGCGTACGCCGCAGTGCCGGATCTGCGTACCGGGCTCACCGCGGTAGAACCCGGGACCGGCAGGATCCTCGCCTGGTACGGCGGGTCGCTCTACGGCAAGGACGCACAGGGCCATGAGCAGTACGTCGACAACGTGTCAGGGGCGCAGGTGCAGTCCGCCTCCACCTTCAAGACGATCACCTTGGTCGCGGCGCTGCGCCAGAACATCAACCTCAAGTCGACTTTCGCCGCTCCCGCCAAGATCACGCTGCCGGGGAACTACGTGGTCAGCAACGACGAGGGCGAGCCGGGTGATCTCGGGTACAAGGATCTCATCGAGGCGACGGCGGGCTCCATCAACACGGTGTACGTACCGTTGGGGCAGAACATCGGCGTCTCGAACATCGTCAAGACCGCGCGCGACCTTGGCATCCCGAGCAGCACTCAGCTTCGCAACGAGGCGGGTATCACCCTGGGCCAGGACGACGTGCGCGCGGTGGACATGACCGCGGTCTACGCGACCCTCGCCGGCAACGGAGTGCGGGCCACGCCGCACATCGTCGACAAGGTGGTCGACGGCAAGGGGCAGGTGATCTACTCGGGTACCCCGGATGCGAAGCAGGTCATCCCGGCCGCGGTGGCCCGCGACGCCACGTACGCCCTGCAGAGCGTGCTGACGGATCCGAGCGGCACCGGGAAGCGGGCCCGGCTGGATGGCGGGCGCGAGGCCGCCGGCAAGACCGGGACGTCGAGCAACTTCCGGTCGGCCTGGTTCTGCGGATACACCAGGGAAATCGCGTCCTGCGTGAACATGTTCCGGGGCAAGGGCACCGAGCAGGACGTGCTGAAGGGCATGCCCGGCGCCGACAAGGGCGTCTACGGAGGTAACTACCCGGCCAAGGTGTGGAAGGCGTTCATGGACGCCGCGCTGACGGGGGTGCCCCCGTCGAAGTTCGATTCGCCGGCCTTCGGTGGCCTCGTGCAGGATAACGAGCCCGAGCCGACTCCCACACCCACCCCGGCGCCGAGCGCCCCATCGAGCCAGCCCGGCGATACCGGGCTCAACCTGGGCGATCTCCTGAACCCCAGTGGCAACGGCAACGGCAACGGCAATGGCGACGGCAATGGCAACGGCAGTGGTCAGCAGGGTGCCGGCCAGCAGGGCCGGCCAGCTCGACAGACGGGGATCTTCTCCGACCCGTTCAGTTGACCGGGAGGTCGAGTTCAGTGCTGTCATGGGCTGTCATGGGGCGAGAATGACGGGCATGGCCCTGTCCGCGGCGTCCCCCGTCCGCGTCAGCCCGGCCCGGGAGGACCCGGTCGTCGCGGGGGCAAGCCAGCTCATCGGTGGGCCGCCGGGTGAGCACGCGGTCGTGCCCGACCGGCGTGGTTGGCTGACCCCGCTGCGGGTGCTGATGGCGATGGTCATCGTGGCTGGGGTCCTCGGCTATACCCAGAAGATCAGTTGCCGGGACACCCGGAACTGGACGCATGAGCACCAGTACACGGCGTTGTGCTACTCCGACATCGTCGCGCTGTACAGCCAGGAGGGGCTGGTCGACGGGAAGATCCCCTATCTGGACTACCCGACGGAATACCCGCCGTTGATCGGCGCCACCATGCAGCTTGTCGCCTGGCCAGCCGGTCTCGCGGACGGACCGCGGGCGGTCTACCGGGAGGAGAACGGTGAGCGTGTCTTCGACCACTACACGATGGACATGCGGTCGGCCGTCTTCTACGACCTCACCGCCCTGCTGTTCCTGATCGTGGCCTCGGTCGCGGTGTGCTGCACGGCGCTGACGGCCGGATTGAGGCGGATCTGGGACGCCGCTCTGTTCGCGCTGGCGCCGACCCTCGTGCTGCATCTGCTGACGAACTGGGACATCATCGCGGTGGCGTTCTCGGCAGGCGGCCTGCTCGCCTGGTCCAGGCGGGCTCCGAAGCTCGCCGGGATGCTGATCGGGCTCGGCATCCTCACGAAGCTCTATCCGGCCCTGTTCCTGCTCGGGTTGGCCTTCCTCTGTCTTCGGGCCGGGAGGCTGCGCGAACTGGCCCGGACCGTCTGTGCGGCGGCGGTGACGGTGCTGGTGGTCATCGTCCCGCTGTGGCTGACCGCCGGCTACTTCAACGCGGAGAACGCCCGCGTCGGCGACAGCATCTGGTCGACCTTCTGGCGAGGTGGTGACTGGACCCGACTGGTCGGTGGTGGTCCGGACGAGGCCCGCAACGCCATCGCCCGGTTTTTCGACCTGAACTCCGACCGCGGCGCCGACTGGGACTCGCTGGCGTTCGGCGCGACCTGGCTTGCCGGCCGCTACGACCCGGCCTGGTTCGGAGCGCTGCACCTGGTGGTCTCCGCGCTCACCGCCGTCGTCCTCGTCGCGGTGGCGGCGGCCGCGATCCATCATCGGCCCGATGCGCGCCGGCTGGTCATCGTGGCGGCCGCGGCCGGCTGGGTGACGATCGTCGTCGCCCAGCCGATGATCCTGCAGGGCCTGCGGGACAACGGCCTGCCCATCTCCACATTGAACATCATCACTGGGGCGGCCCTGCTGGTCTCGGTGATCGCCATCGGGTTGCTCGCCTGGCTCGCACCGCGCCGGCCCCGCCTGCCGCAGGTGCTGTTCCTGCTCGTCGTCGCCTTCCTGCTGACCAACAAGGTCTTCTCACCCCAGTACACGATCTGGCTACTACCGCTGGCGGCACTGGCTCGGCCCCGATGGCGGCTGTTCTTGCTGTGGCAGGCCTGCGAGGCGTGGGTCCTGTTCACCCGATTCATGCACTTCATCTACAACGACACGCATGGTCGTCAGGGCATCGACCGGGGATGGTTCGTCGGCGCGGTGGCCCTGCGCGACCTGGTGCTGCTCGTCCTGGCCGGATTCGTCGTCCGGGAGATCCTGCATCCGCATACCGACATCGTGCGGACCGGCGGAATGGCGTACCCGGGTGATCCGCGTGTCGCGGTCGGCTCTGCTGCCGCCGGCGATCCGGACGCCGTCGACGACCCTGCGGGCGGGGTGCTGGACCATGCCCCCGATGCCCGCGGCGGCCGGCCGGCGTGGGTGGCGGCGGCCAC
>NZ_CDWTMG010000109.1:9209-15126 GCF_977945845.1 Frankia sp. CcMO1 | reverse complement strand
CCCGGAATGATCGAGGCGCAAGGGCTCACCAAGCGGTACGGACGTACGGTCGCCGTCAACGACCTGTCCTTCACGGTGCAGCCCGGCAAGGTGACCGGCTTCCTGGGGCCGAATGGTGCGGGAAAGTCCACTACAATGCGGATGATCCTGGGGCTCGATAATCCGAGCGCAGGCCAGGTCCGTATCGACGGCAAGCGATATGCCGAGCTGAAGGAACCACTCCGCCAGGTCGGATCGCTGCTGGAAGCGAAATGGGTGCATCCCAACCGCTCCGCCCGCTCGCACCTGCGGTGGATGGCCGCGGCGAACCGAATTCCTGGGAAGCGGGTCGACGAGGTCTTGGAGATCGTTGGGCTCACCCCGGTCGCCGGCAAGCGGGCGGGTGGCTTCTCGCTCGGGATGGCACAGCGTCTCGGGATCGCGACGGCCCTGCTGGGTGACCCGCAGGTCCTTCTCTTCGACGAGCCCGTGAACGGGCTGGACCCGGAGGGAATCCTCTGGATTCGCTAGTTCATGCATCGACTTGCGGACGAGGGGCGGACGATCTTCGTTTCCAGTCATCTGCTGTCCGAGATGGCGCTGACCGCCCAGGAGCTCGTCGTCATCGGTCGCGGGCGGCTGATCGCCCAGACCAGTACCCATGCCTTCATCGACATGGCGTCCGAGTCGGCAGTCCGGGTCCGCGGGCCGGAGATGGAGCGGCTGCGTGGCGTGCTGACCGGTCAGGGCCTCGCGGTTCGGGACGCCGCCGCCGACGACGGTGGTCCGGCGGCGTTCCTCGTGTCGAACAGCAGCACCGAGCAGGTCGGCGAGCTGGCCGGTCGGATCGGGCTGGTCCTGCACGAGCTGGCGGCGCAGTGCGGCTCGTTGGAGCAGGCGTTCATCCAGCTGACCGGCGGCGAGGTGGAGTACCACGCCGGGACGCCGGGGCCGGGCGCCAGCCGGTCGGCGACAGGTGCTCCGCCGGGGCCCGTGCCGGCGGGAACTGCTGCCGGTCCGCTGGCCGGGACACCTTGCCAGCCGGTCGACGGTGGTGTGGGTGCCGGGGGCGGTCCGTCGGCCTCGGCCGAGGCGGCACGAGGGGGGACTGGACGATGACCCTGCTCACCGTCGAGCGGATCAAGCTGTTCTCGACCCGCTCACCGTGGTGGTGCATGATCCTGGCGACCGCGCTCACCGTAGGGCTGACCTCGATTTTCGCGGCGGCGACCAACGGTGACGACCTCGCCAGCCTCACCCCGAACGTCACCCAGTTTGCCTACAACTTCGGCCTCGTGGTGATGATGGTGATGGCCACGTTGGCGGTCACCACCGAATACCGCTTCAGCACGATCCGGTCCACGTTCCTCGCGGTGCCCACCCGGACGCCGGCACTGCTCGCGAAGGCTGCCGTCGTCTCCCTGCTCGCGGGGATCGTCGGCGAGATCACCGCCATCGCCTCCTGGGGCGTCGCCAAGCTGATCAAGCCGGATGCCCCCCTGGCTCTGGACACGGCGCAGGAGTACCGTAACGTTTTCGGTGTCGGTCTGGTCTACTTGTTCGCGGCGATTTTCGCGCTGGCTCTGGGGCTGATCATCTGGCAATCGGCGGGCGCGATCGTGATTACGCTTGTCTACCTGTTCCTCGGAGAGAGCCTGCTGCCGGCGATCCCCCGGATCGGTGACCATATCCAGCACTGGCTGCCGTTCACCACCGGTGACGATTTCATCGTCGCCGGGCAGGTGGAGCGTTCCAACGGCCCGCCCGTGGTCGAGGGGATGCCGTTCGGCCCCTGGGGCTCCCTCGCTTACTTTGCCGCGATCTGCCTCGGCCTGTTCGCCATCGGGCTCGTCTTGGCCAAGCGTCGGGACGCCTGAGCCCACCCGAGGTGCGATCTCCATCGGCATGAGCTCTGAAGCCGTGGTTATCTGAGTATCTGTGATCATCAGAGTACCTGAACGCACCGGCGGGTTGCCTTCAGGCCTGGAGCCGCGGTCCACCGGTCGCCCCGATGTGGGCGACCGGTGGACCGCAGGTCAGGCGCCAGGGCCCCACAGGTCCCGACCGGCGCGGGCCCGCTCCTGGGCCTTCATGCGAGCCTCGTGGACGTGGCGCATCCCACCGGTGAGCCGCAGCCGGACCTGTTCGTCCACGGCGACGAAGGGGCGGTAGTAGATGTCGTCGTACTCCTCGGTGATCTGGAAGGTCCACCGCCCGTCGAGGACGTTGCGTCCGTGCAGCTCCCGGCGTACATAGGCGGCCATCTTGGCGTGTCCGGTGTCCTCCAGACCGCTAATCGCCTCCGCGAGGATCAGATCGGCCCGCCCGGAGAGTTGATGGAACTCGTAGAGCGCCCCGCGGGCCCGTTCAACCCACTCCAGCGCCTCGCTGAGCTTGCCGACCGCGTCAGCGGTCGTGTCGTCGAGGTCGGGCTGCGTGCGGTCGTCCTCTCGGCGGCCCCCGGCCGGACGATTCCCGCTCATCCGGTCGGTTCGACTGCCGTCAGCCCGACTGCTGTCGGTTCGGCTGCTGTCGGTTCGACCCCGGCGGGTGTGTCTGCTCACCCTGACGGGATGCCCCGGCGGTGTCGGGTCACACCGACCTGCCGCCTCGCGCCGGGAACGACTACGAGAACCACCGGACCGCCTCTGTGACTCTGGCGGGCAGGTATCCATTCAGGGGTGCTGGAACCTGCATCCCTGAATGGATACGTACAATCATGAGCACAGGAATTCTGGCACCGGGTATCTCGCGTCGGCGGTCGTGCATTTCGGCCGGGCCGAGGCCGTCCAGGCCGTCCAGGCCGTCCAGGCCGCGCGGCCGTGTCCTGGACGCGGCCTGTGTCGCGCACCCGGAGCGGTTCGTGAACCGGCCTCCGGTCCCGCCGCCGCTCCCGAAGCCGGCCGGGATCAACCGGAAGCCCGACGAGGCTGAGCCGGCCGACTCGGGTGTTCCCGAGAGATCGGAAATCGTTCCACAAAAATCACAATTAGGCTAATTCACAAAATATCTTACCTCAAAGATCTTGACAAGTTCCGTTCTGTCCCGCGCCAAGATCTTGGCTCAGGAATCCTGACCTGAAGGTTGGGTTTTCTGGATCTTGGTGGGGGTTGGGAAGATGTTTGAGATCGTTGGTCAGACGATTCTTCGTAGCGGTCGGGGTCCCGGGCGTTGGGGGGGTGTGCGCCGGTCGATACACCGGACCATGGTGCTGATGGCTCAGTAGATGAGGGGTTCGGCCGCGACGAGCAGCATTATCACGAAAGTCGAGTCGTATTGGCCGTGCTCTCACGGAGAGTTCGGATTGGCGTAGTTCGGTGCTTGGTAGCCTGCGAGCATGTCGGTGTCGGAGCTTTCGGCGAGCAGTCAGAACTATCTGAAGGTGGTCTGGAGTCTTCAGGAGTGGTCCGGGGTGCCGGTGTCGCCTTCGACACTGGCAGCGAAGGTGGGGGTGAGACTGTCGACGGCGTCGGACGCGGTGCGCAAACTTACTGAGCAGGGTCTGCTGGAGCACGCGCCCTACGGGGCAGTGTCACTGACAGAGAAGGGGCGGGTGCATGCGGTGGCGATGGTGCGCCGCCACCGGTTGATTGAGTCGTTCCTGGTGCAGGTGCTGGGGTATCGGTGGGATCAGGTGCATGATGAGGCCGAGACGCTGGAGCATGCGGTGTCGGACTTCATGGTGAACCGGATCGACGAATACCTCGGCCATCCCACCCGCGACCCACATGGTGATCCGATCCCGGGCTCGGACGGCACGGTGCGGGTACCGGATGCGGTCCTGCTGTCTCGGATCGGGCCGGGCGCGCACGCGCGTGTGGAGCGGATCTCGGACGCGGACGTGGGCCTGTTGCAGTTCTTCGCCGAGCGTGGGATTGGCATCGGTACCGTGCTGGAGGTGCGAGCCGGGGCACCGTACTCGGATTCGGTGGAGGTGGTTGTGGAAGGCCGCGATGAGGCGGTGGCTCTTGGCCGGTCGGCGACGGACGCCGTGTGCGTCACGGTGAGCTCCTCGGGGCCGGCTCCGCTGCGGGAGGCCGGCCCGGGACACGGGTGCGAGACCACGGCCGAGGCGGGCCGCGACGGATCAATGAACTAGCTTCCGAGCGGCCCACCTACCTTCGAAAGGGTGAAGAAGGCGGTTTCCGAGTGGTGCCAGTGTGGTGAGCCGAGGTTCCTCCTGATCGCTGGGTCGCGGGTCGGCTGCGGGTCAGCTCGCTGAGACGAACTCCCGGTGCCGCCGAGCGAGCAGTCGTTTGCCAAGCAGCCCGTGGCGGGGGCTGAACAGGTAGACGAGTGCAAACACGACGCCCTGGACGACGACGACGAGCCCGCCGGAGGACGCGTCGAGCCAGTAGCTGAGATAGATCCCCATCGCCGAGCTCGCGGCCGATATCGCCGGGGCGATGACGAGTATACGTCCGAAGCGGTCGGTGAGCAGGAAGGCGGTGGCGCCAGGGATGATCATCATCGCCACGACGAGAATCACCCCGACCACCTGCAGTGCGACCACGGCGGTGAGGGCGAGCAGGCCGAGCAGCAGCGTGCCGAGGAACCGCGGCGACAGGCCGATAGCGTGGGCGTGAGTCGGGTCGAACGCGTACAGCGTCAGGTCACGCCGCTTCAGCACAAGGATGACGAACGCGACAGCAGCGAGGATTCCGATCTGGATGAGGTCCGCGGTGGAGACGCCGAGGATGTTGCCGAAGACGATGTGGTTCAGGTCGGTCTGGCTCGGGGTGATCGAGATGAGGACGAGTCCGAGCGCAAACAGGGTGGTGAAGACGATCCCGATCGCGGCGTCTTCTTTCACCCGGCTGGTTCCGCGGATCGTCCCGATGAGCGCGACAGAGAGGAACCCGAACACGAGCGCACCGATCGCGAACGGTATGCCGAGGATGTAGGCGATCACGACCCCGGGCAGGACGGAGTGAGAGACCGCGTCACCCATCAGCGACCAGCCGACGAGCACGAGCCAGCACGACAGGAGGGCACAGACGACAGCAGCGATCATGGTGGTGGCAAGAGCCCGGACCATGAAGTCGTACTGCAGCGGATCCAGGAGCAGATCGAGCGGGTTCATGCGACGTACTTCTGCTCGAGCACGTCGAGTCCGAACGCGCGGGCGAGGTTCTCCGGTCTGAGTGTCTCGGTCACGGAGCCGTGGAACAGCACTCGGCGCAGCAGCAGCACCGCCTCGTCGGCCAGCTGTGGCAGGGCGTGAAGGTCATGGGTGGAGACCAGGATGGTACGGCCGTCCGCGGCGAGCTCCTTGAGTAGTCGGACGATGGTGGCTTCGGATTTCTTGTCGACCCCGGCGAAGGGTTCGTCCAGGAGCATGATCTGCGCATTTTGGGCGATGCCGCGGGCGACGAACGCGCGTTTCTTCTGCCCGCCGGAGAGCTGTCCGATTTGCCGGTCCGCGTACTCGGTCAGCTCCACACGCTCCAGCGCCTCGGACACCGCCGTGTGGTCGGCCGGGCGCGCCCGGCGGGTGAAGTTCTGGTGGCCGTAGCGGCCCATCATCACAACGTCGCGCACGGAGACAGGGAAGGCCCAATCGACCTCCTCGCTCTGTGGCACATAACCCACCAGGCCCTGTTTACGCGCCACGGCAGGCTCGGCACCGTCGAGTAGCACGCGTCCCCGGTCGGGGCGGACTATACCCATGACCGACTTGAACAGCGTCGACTTGCCGGATCCGTTCATCCCGATCAACCCGGCCACCCGCCCCGGCTCGACGGTGAGGGACACGCCGTCGAGGGCGAGGACCCCGCCGTAACGGACGACGACCTCCTGAACCTGGATCGCCGCGGTCACGAGGTCCGCCCGGTGAGCCCGTTGATAATCGTGGTCGCGTCGTAGCGGATCAGGTCGAGGTAGGTCGGTACCGGCCCGTCGGCCTTGGAGAGAGAAGCGACATAGGGGACGTAATGAA
>NZ_CDWTMG010000109.1:0-9042 GCF_977945845.1 Frankia sp. CcMO1 | reverse complement strand
GCAGGTCACAGGCCTGTGGAGGGTTCGAAACGCGCAAGTTATTTCATTTCAACTCCATAGAGGATGCCGCCCAGAGCCGCGCCGGTGGCGTTGGCGACCTGCCGCATCGGCTTGTCCGACACCGTGGACTCGCAGAACACCGCCGGCACGTCATGCGCCTTGACGAACGTGATCGTCGAGGCGATCTGCTGCGGCGTCGCCTGTTGCTCGGCGTTCACGGGCCAGATGTACTGCTCCGTCAGCCCCGTGTCGCGGGCGAGGTACGAGAACGCGCCCTCGCAGGTCACCAGCGCCCGCTTCTTTGCCGGCAGCGTCGACAGCTTCGACACGAGCTCGTCCTGTACGGCCTGGAGCTTGGCCTTGTAGGTTGAGGAGTCGAAATGAAATAGCTTGCGCGTTTCGAACCCTCCACAGGCCTGTGACCTGCGATGATGCTCTCGATCACGTATTTGTTACTTCATTACGTCCCCTTACCGTTCGCCCTGAAGTCCGCCGCGTGCGCGGGATCGAGATCACTGAAGGCATCGACGATGTTGTCGACATAGATTTGCGCGTTCAACGGGCTCATCCAGGCGTGCGGGTTCGGCTTGCCTGCGTAGGCGTCCTCGGTGATGTCTATCGCCTTGACCCCGTCCGACACCACGGCGTGCCGCACGTGCACCGACTCCACGAACCGCTTGAACCACAGCTCCAGGTTCAGGTCGTTGTCCAGGATCAGATCCGCGTCCGATGCCTTCGTGATATCACCCGGCGTCGGCTCGTACCCGTGGATCTCCGCCCCCACCTTCGTGATCGACTCCACCCGCAGGTGATCTCCTGCAACGTTCTGTGCGATGTCCGATAACACCGTGAACGTCGTCAGTACTACCGGACGATCACGCCCCCCACCGGCCGATGCGTCGACAGCGGGGGTGGTGGAGCACCCCGACAGCATCAGCGCGGCGGCGGCGGTAGCCGACCCCACTCTCGACAGCCATGCGACAGTACCGCGCATCATAAGCCCCTTCCCGTCCTTCCGAACATCAATCTTCGGTATGGCGAAGTTTGATTACTATATAGACGGATTCTCGGGTGATGTCCAACCATCTCCACGCGTTCGTCGGATATCGTGGTTGTCCAATCACTATTCGTGATCGATTATTGCGGCGGAGTGTGGCCGCGGGTCGAGCCAGGACAAGGGCGCCCCGCCACCTGGATGATCGTTCCTGTCGAAGAAAAGATCAACTGGGTGAGGTTGAGGGGGTTGAACGACAGTCCTGCCGGCGAACACCTCGGAGTTCAGTCGGGCACCGGCCCGGCTGGGACGACTCGGCGAGTTAGCCGTCGTCGCCGCCCGCTGCCGGAGTCGTGCGCACAGCAGGGAGGGTGACCTGCTGGTCGGCATCGAGGGCGAGCTGTGCATCGCGGGCCCGCAGCTCACCCCTGGCTACCTGGACCCGGCGGACGACCGTGGCCGGTTCTTCGAGCGGGACGGCCGCCGCTGGTACCGCACCGGCGACCGGGTCCGCCGTCGTAGCGAGGCCGACTCCGGAGCCGGTTGATTGTGCCGGTGAGGAGGCCACGGTGAGGGTCTGCGGCGTAGCCGTGGCGATGCTGCCGGGACAAAGCTGGGTCATCTCCCTGGTCGATCGATTGTCAGGTGAACGTGGGAACCGTCCCCGGTTGCCCTCCCCTCCGGCCGGCCTGGCTGTAGGCGGGCAGGTCCGTTGCCGACCGTGGACCGTGGGACGGAGGCCCCGTAGTAGTCCGAGCGCGCGAGAGGCGCGTATATGGCGAAGGGGGCCAGCAAGTCGGCAGTGAGGACGCTGGAATGCTCGGAGGCCGCCGGTGAACACCGACGAACTGGACTTCGCCTGGTATCAGGCCGAGGAAAGGGTACGAGAGATCCAGGCCAAGCTGTACCGGTGGGCGAATGAGGACTCTCACCGCCGGTTCGAGGATCTGTTCAACCTCGTCTGCGACCCGGCGTTCCTGCTTGTGGCGTGGGGTCGCGTGCGGAGGAACAAGGGTGCGTGCACGGCCGGTGTGGATGGGCAGACCGCCTACTACATCGAGACCGTGCGTGATATCGGGGGGTTGCTGGAAGAGCTGCGGGCCGATGTGAAGGCTGGTAGCTTCCGCCCGCGACCCGCTCGGGAGCGGTTGATACCGAAGGCGAACGATAGGCTGCGTCGCCTGGGAATAGCGACCGTCCGGGGTCGGGTGGTCCAGGCATCCTTGAAGCTGGTGTTGGAGCCGATATTCGAGGCGGATTTTCTCCCGTGCTCGTACGGGTTCCGCCCGAACCGCTGGGCGCACAACGTGGTGGCAGAGATACGCCATTTCACGGGGCGCTCTTACGAGTGGATCGTGAAAGGCGAGATCAAAGCCTGCTTCGACGAGATTTCGCACTCGGCTCTCATGGACCGGGTGCGCGGTCGTATTGGGGATAAACGCGTCCTGGCTCTGGTGAAGGCGTTTCTGAAGGCGGGGATCCTCGGCGAGGACCGCGTGCTCCGGGAGAACGACGCCGGCACTCCGCAGGGTCGATCTTGTCGCCGTTGCTCAGTAACGTGGCCCTGTCGGTGCTGGACGAGCACATCGCCCAGGCGCCGGGTGGGCCTGCGGCCACCTCCAACGACCGGCGGATGCGCCGGCGTCGCGGCCTGCCGAACTACCGGCTGGTCCGCTTCGCCGACGACTGCTGTCTGGTCGTGGCGGGTACCAGATCCGACGCGAAGAGGCTGCGAGACGAGATGGCCGGGGTCTTGGAATCGATGGGTCTACGCCTGTCGGAGGAAAAGATCCTGATTACCCATATTGACGAGGGTCTCGACTTTCTGGGGTGGCGTATCCAGCGTCACCGAAAGCGAGGCGCGATAAAACGCTATATCTACACCTACCCGGCCAAGAAGGCGCTTCGAGCCGTCATGGTTAAGGTGAAGAAGGCGTGCCGACAGAACACGAACCTGAAGCTCGAAGCCCTGCTGCACCAGATAAGCCGGATGCTGCGGGGCTGGACCGCCTATTTCAAATACGGCTGTTCAAGTGCTACGTTCGGCTATCTGCGGGCCTACCTGTGGAAACAGGTCATCAGATGGATCGGCCGGAAGCACCGGCGGACTACCTGGAGGCAGCTCCGGCGCCGATACAGCTGTGGAGACGGGTGGCCGGCCGAGGGAGAGGTGGTGCTGTTCGATCCCGGAAAGGTAGGCATAGAACGCTACCGATACCGGGGAAAACGCATCCCGACGCCATGGCAGAGGGCGGCATGAGAAGACACGTCCCCCCGGGGCTTGTGGAGAGCCCGGTGCGCTTAACCGTGCACGCCGGGTTCGGGAGGCGGGCCGAGGAAACGGGCTGGCCGCAAGGCCGGCACCGCGCCTCGGTCCGACCTCACTACCAAACGCTCTTCCTACAGGCCGGCAGGCACGCTGAAGACCGAACTGAGGGTCGCTCTGCGGTCCGGCCGGGCACGCAGACGACCGTCCGGGGCGATACCCCAGGCGTCGCAGGCGATCCCGGACATGGTCAACATCAGCGAACGGCCCGCGGAAGCCGCCGACCGCGCCGTCCCCGGCCACCTCGAAGGCGACCTGATCATCGGCAAGGGCGGCAAGAGCCAGATCGCGACCCGCGTCGATCGTCACACGCGCTACACCACACTGGTGCGGATTCCCTACGACCGGACAGCCGCCTGTGTCGCCCTCGCCCTCAGCCTGAAGATCAAAGAGCTGCCGGCCGACCTCGTCCGGTCGCTCACCTGGGACCAGGGGAGGGAGATGGCCGTACACGCCACCTTCACCCTCGGGACAAGCGTTCCGGTCTACTTCGCCGACCCGCATTCACCCTGGCAGCGGTCGACGAACGAAAACACCAACGGGCTTCTCCGTCAGTACTTTCCGAGATCTACCGATCTCTCTGGCTTCAGTCAAGCTGAACTTGACGCCGTTGCCGCCGAACTTAACGGAAGACCCCGGAAGGTTCTCGGGTGGAAAACCCCGGCAGAGGTCTACAGTGAGACCCACAATCTGATAGAATCGCAACCGATGGTGCACTGATCGCTGGAATCCGCCGCAATGGGGACGTAATGAAGTAACAAATACGCGATCGAGAGCATCATCGCAGGTCACAGGCCTGTGGAGGGTCCGAAACGCGCAAGTTATTTCATTTCGACTCCAATGTAGCCGGAGGTCAGGGTTGAGCGCGACTACGACAAGCAGACCGAAAACGAGATCAGAATCAGATGTCCGAGCCCCTGGAAAGCCTCGAGAACGTCGAGAGACAAAACGTTCGTAAACCCCACCAGATGCGCAGGAATCTCCTCTCGACGTGGGCCGTCAGGGACTCGAACCCTGAACTCGCCGGTTAAAAGCCGGCTGCTCTGCCAATTGAGCTAACGGCCCTGCGAGAGTCATGATACCGAACTGTGTGTCCTCGGGGTGGTGATCGGGGTGTCGGTGCGGCTTGTGGGGGTGTGGATGGGATGCCGGGTGGCAGGGTGGGCGGCTTGTGGTGGCTCGTGGCCGCCCGTCCGCCCTGGGCGGGGCGGACGGCGGGGGCCGGGTTAGTCGATCGTGGTGTGGTGCCGGGGGTAGTCGTGGGGGCTGCGGGTGCGGGGGATGAGGCGTGCGGTGTTGCGGGCGATCTCGGCGGCGAGGTCGGGGAGGATGTGGGTGTAGGTGTCGGCGGTGATCATGATCGTGGAGTGGCCGAGGAGTTCTTGGACTGCTTTGAGGTCGGCGCCGGCGGCGAGGGCGAGGGTGGCGGGGCCGTGGCGGAGGCCGTGGATGGTGATGGGGGGTAGGTCGGCTTCCTGGATGAGGGTGTGGAAGCGGTTGGTGAGGTGTTCGGGGTGGATGGGAGTGCCGTCGGGGTGGGTGAACGCGAGGCCGTTGTTCGGCCAGATGGTTCCGGCGGCGAGCCGGTTGGCGTGTGCGGCAGGTTTTCAGGACGGCGAGGGTGTCGGGGTCGAGGGAGATGACACGGTCCCCGGCGTCGGATTTCGGCTTGGCGAGTTGGGTGGCGTAGCCGATCTGGACGAACTGCCAGCGGATGGTGAGGGTTGCGTTGGTGACGTCGATATCGTCGATGTGGACGGCGACGGATTCACCGCGTCGGAGCCCTCGGTAGGCGATGAGGTGGAAGACAGGGTAGAGCGGGTCGCTATGGGCGTGGTCGAGGAACCGCCCGGTCTGCGCTGGGGTCCAGACCATGAGTGGAGCGTTCCCGATTTAGTAGACAGTTCCATTATGCGGCTTGTGGGTGTTCCCTGTCAAACTTGGCCTCGTACTCGACGGGCGTCATGTAATTGATCGTGGAATGTATCCTTCTGCGGTTGTAGTACGTCTCGACGTAGTCGAAGATGCCGGCGCGGAGCTGTTTCAGGACGGCGAAGGCGTGGAGGTGGACGAACTCCTTCTTCAGGGTCACCCAGAACGATTCCGCGGCGGCGTTGTCAAAACATATACTGGTCCGCCCGACCGAGTTCCTGATCTTGTTTTTCTTGCAGAACTCGACGAAGTCGTGGCTGGTGTACTCGCTGCCGCGGTCGGGCAGCGACGAGGGCTCGACGGCCTGGACGGTCGTGATGTGCCTGCGGGGCCCGCGGGTGCACGCTGACCAGGCCCAGCTGGGCCATGAGCCGCTGGACCCGCTTGTAGGCGACCCGGACGCCCTGGCGGCGGAGGTCGGCGAAGATCCGCCGCACGCCGTACCGGCCGTGGTGCGCGTCGAAAATCGCCCGGATCTTCGTGGACAAGGTGATGTCGTCCCGCTCGCGTTTCGACGGTCCGCGGTTCTTCCAGGCGTAGTAGCCGGCGCGGGAGACGCCGAGTTTCCGGCACAGGTAGTCGACGGGGAACGTGTTCACACCGTCGGCGGGAGCAGGCTTCTTCGGGGCGTGGGCCGAGATGAACTCGAACCTCACTTCTGGTCGCTCGCGAAGAAGCTCGCGACTTTTTTTAAGAAAGAGCTGTCCATCTGCAGCTGTGCGTTCTTCTTCCGGAGCTCCTCGAGCTCGGCGCGCTCGGACACCGATAGCGGCCGCTCCCTGCCCTCGTCGGAATCCTTTTCTTTCTTCACCCAGTACCCCAAGCTCGTCTCGTTGATCCCAAGGCTCTTCGCCACCTCGGCGATCGTACGGTCCGAACCAAGGACGAGAGCGACCGCCTCGTCCTTGTACTCCTGGGTGAACTTCCTCCGCGTCGATCCCATCCCTGGATCTTCCTGGTAGTCAGTGGACTTTACGTCGACTGTCTACGAGATTGGGATGGCTTCATAGATCGCGCCGCTTCGCTTGCGGACATGCGTCAGTCCGTCCCCGGGCTTCACGAGTCCGGCGTTCACAAGCTTCGCGAGATTGCCAGGCGGACGGGCCGCGCCCGGCTCTTCGGCCACCGCTGGAGCGGAGAGCCCCAAGACGCGACGGAGGACATAATTCGGGGTGTCGACGAAGGGCGCAGCCTGATCCTGCAGGCACTTGAAGACCTCGTCGTCGATCTCGATCCGCGGGACCATGCCTGACTCCATCCTTTAAGGGGACGTAATGAAGTAACAAATACGTGATCGAGAGCATCATCGCAGGTCACAGGCCTGTGGAGGGTTCGAAACGCGCAAGTTATTTCATTTCGACTCCTAAGCACGGTACCATTTGAAGCCTGTGAGATCTGGAGTGAAAAAGTCAAGGGGCGACTGCTCAGATCGACCTTGCCGGCGGCGAGGGTTCATCCTGGATGGTCACCAGGTCTGGTGAGCAAGCCGGTCGCCCGGCCGCGCGGCAGGGTCACGCGACCCTGGTCACATCGAAGGGCGCGAGCTGGCTTCAGCGGTTGGCCGCGCGAACGACGTTCGGCGCATATTGTAGGTACGTACCTACCAGGGGGGTGATCGTGGTGACCATGGTCTCATCGCGAGAGTTCAACCGTGACGTGAGCGCGGTCAAGCGGGCTGCCGCCAGCGGTCCGGTGATCATTACGGATCACGGTCGGCCGTCACACGTCCTGCTGTCGTTCGCCGACTACCAGCGGCTCACCGGAACCGCGGGCAGCCTGGGAGACGCGTTCGTTCTGGAGGAGGAGATCGACTTCGAGCCCCTACAGCCGTGGGACTCGCTGCGCGAGGTCGACCTGTGAGCTTCCTACTCGACACCAACGTCATCTCCGAGCTCCGTAAGCCCGCGAAACGCCGCGAGGACCGCTTCAACGGCTGGGCCGCGGCCCTGTCACCATCGGATACCTTCCTCTCCGTCATCACCCTGCTAGAGCTGCGGGCTGGCATTGAGAACAAGCGACGGCACGATGCCCGACAGGCGGCCGTCCTGGACTCATGGCTCGATCAGAACGTGCTCCCGGCATACGCAGGCCGGCTGCTCGACGCCGATCAGGTCGTCGCCGGCTCGGCGGCGCGACTTCACGTGCCCGACCGGCGCCCAGCCCACGACGCGCTCATCGCCGCCACGGCCCAGGTGCACAGCCTCACGCTCGTCACCCGCAACGAGGCCGACTTCGCCGCCATGGGCGTCTCACTCGTCAACCCTTGGACCTTCCAGCTGTAAGCAGGTCCCGAAGCTGGGCGGCACAGAACCTCTGGCGGTAGGACCGGGCACACTCATGTCTTCGGCAGCGTGATCGGTCGCAACGGCACCACCTGAGGACCCTCTAACGGACCACGACCGAGGTGTCCTCCATAACGGCCCGAATCCGCGACATGAGACTTCGCACTTCTGGGATCATCGTGGTACCTGGATCTGATAGGACGTGGTTCCCCTGACCTGGAGGCGCAGAAGTGTCCGAAACCGCCAGATGTCCGGAAAAGTTGTTCTATCCCATAGATGATGTTCCGGTAGGCGCGGTCACCGCGCATCACCCCCGGTCAGGGCACGTGTCGTGACCGGACGGACAGTGATTTCAGGGCCAGCGACCAAGATCAAACGGTTTGGATGCTGGTACATAAGGTCCACCACGCTCCGTAGTCAGTCTCTAGCCTAGTCAAATAGGTTATATCCATCAGTTGGGTTAGTCTGCAGCGCTCCGTAGGTGCAGGTCAGGTGCAGGTCAGCGGGCCTGGGAAGCCGGTTCGTACAATGCCGGGCTTCCCGATCTCACCGGCTCCAACGGTGACTGCCGGTTCCGAGATCGGGTCGCCTGGCGTCGGTGCTTGTCGCCCGAGTGTCTGTCTGCCGGGCGCCGAACAGGCGGGCGAAGTTTGGCAGTCTCGCGAGTTCATACCGGATCTTGTCTCAAAGATCTTGGCAGGTTTCCGCTGGCCTTGCCGGATTTCGTGGTCGTGCGACCGCGGAACCTGACACACTAGGTCGGCGGCGGGGTCTCCCGGGGCTGGGGAAGTGACTTCAACAATCCCGACCCTGCCGGGTGACCCCGTTGCTTGTGCGTGCACCCCATTTCCCGTCACGGTCCGTCATCCTGACCGGGCGCAGCCCACCACCAGCCTTGACTATCACCCCTGCGCTCTGACCTGCGATTATGATTTCTCCCCAGCCCTGAGCTCCTCCTCGGAGCAGCCTTCAACCCCCTTGACTCCAAGAGCACTCGACGCCGCGCCTCAGAAAAGCGACAACGATCCATGATCACCATCCTTACCAGGAGACAGGTCGAGACGCGATGAATGGCGAGCAGATCCTCACAGTGCACGAAGCTGCGCGCTCCTGGCAGCCGAACGAGAACGCTGCCGAAGCCCTGGCGCACACCGTCGAATGGCTCACCTGCTTCCAGGTCTGCACACCCCGGGCCGAGAGGTACGCCACGCTTTCGGCCTGGGTATACCCTCTGGCCCCGCTGCCGGAGCTGGAACTCGCTTACGACATCCACGCCTTCTTCCGGATCTACGACGACTTCACTGACGATCTCGTGGCGGACATCAGCCGCATCAACGTCATCAGCGCGGAGCTCACCGGGATTCTCTACGGGAGACCCGCGAAGTCCCCCATGGGGATGACCTTCCATGACCTGTGGGCGCGGCAGATCGCCAGCTCGCCGGACCAGTGGGTGGCTCGGGTCAGCGAGCACTGGGAATGGTATTTCAACACGCAGGCCACTTATGCGG
>NZ_CDWTMG010000108.1:7490-15596 GCF_977945845.1 Frankia sp. CcMO1 | reverse complement strand
CCGCGGTGCAGGGCTGCGTCCAGGTGGGCGACCGCCGCCTCACGCGACTGGGCGGCCAGCACGAGATCCGCCAGCGTCCGCTCCGGCGAGGTGAGTGGGATCCCACCCAGCTCGACGCGCTGGTCGGCGTCGAGATCGCTGAAGTGCAGCCGGATCCCGCGCGGCTGGGCCCGGGTCTGCCGAGCCGGAAGAAAGAGGTGCACGGGTTCGGTGGAGCTTTCCGGAACCGCGAGCGGAAAACCGTGGAGCCGGGCGGCGGTGATCCCGCAGACGACGGCTCGGGGACGCCCGATGAGCGCGGCCCGCACCCGTGCCGAAAACGGCGAGGAGAAGACCGGGAGAATCGGCATGGTATTTTCATCGCCGACGATCGGCGCCGCGTGCCCGGGGCCCGCGGTGATGGCACCATGGCGCTTTCTTCGTCGGCGCGCGACGTCGTTCCGGACAAGTCCTGCGGATTCCTTCTCCCGGATTTCAGACTCCCGGATTGTCGACGGAGCCAGGGAGCTCCGTCGGGCCGAGGGGTACGACGAAGACACCGCGCACCGGATGGCTCCACTGGCCGGAGTGGACGAGCTGGCGCAGCTGGCCGCGGGTCAGCCCAGCGGCCATCGCCTGCCGGTAGGTGATCGCACCCCCCTGGCGACCGGCGAGGCGGACCGCGGGGTCGAAACCGGGATAGCGCACGGGACGGGTCGGCGGGGGCGAGGCCGAAGCGGAAAACGTCATGGACCGAGAATCCATCAGGTAGCCCCGGTAATCCAGCGCCACAGGCCACCTGTGGATAACTCCTCGCAGGAGGACGGCGAACGTAGGGCCCACCGATAACCCAGCCGGCTGTCACCGGAGCCATTTCCTCAAGCTAGCTTCGGGAGCGTAGCCGCTACCTAGCCGAGTTGCTTGCGAGAATGTACGATAACGACGGCGCGCATCGTCCGCTAACGCAAGACAATCGACGGACAGCAGGTTGGACGGACAGCAGGTTACTCAGCCACGGATCAACAGCACGATCGCCACGGTCGCACCGAGCATGATGACCGCGCCACGTAGAACGTTCGGTCGTAGCCGGCGAGCCACCCGGGCACCGATCGTCCCGCCGAACAGGGAAGCGAGCACGAGGATGCCGGCGAACTCCCACGAGACCTTCGCGGTGACCAGGAAGACCGCCACTCCCACAGCGTTGACCCCGAACGCGAGCAGCGTCTTCAGCGCGTTGGTGCGCTGCAGGTCGTCGGCGAGCAGAATGCCCAGCACCCCGAGGAGCAGCACCCCGAGCCCCGCGCCGAAATACGATCCGTAGACTCCCGCGACAAAGATCCCAAGCCGGGTCGGCCAGGTCACCCGGGCCGTGGCGTCGACCACGGCCGTGCTGGCTCTCCGGCGTGCCACCACGGCCGCGAGCCGGGACTGAGCCGCCAGGAGCAGACAGGAGACCAGCACCAGGTACGGAACCAGCACCCGGAAGCTGTCGGAGGGCGTGGCCAGCAGCACGACGGCGCCGACCAGACCGCCGAGCAGAGCCGGCGGTCCCAGAGCACGCAGCCGGACGGCCTGCCCGGCAAGCTCGCGGCGGTAGCCCAGCGCCCCACCGGCGTACCCGGTGACCAGCCCCACCGATGAGGTGATGTTGGCGGTCAGCGCCGGCAGACCGGCGGCGAGCAGCGCCGGGAAGGCGATCAGGGTCCCGCCGCCCGCGATCGTGTTCACCGCGCCCGCGAGCAGACCCGCCCCGCCCGCGAGCAGGGCATCGGCTGGTCCCACGTGTCCTCTACGCCGATGGAAGGAAGAGTGACGGGTTCAGGGTGACGGGGTGACGGGGTGACGGGCTCGGCGCAGTGCGGCCGGTCCGGCTCAGAGGTCGAACTCCTCCGGGTTGATGCCGACCGCGAAGCACGCCTCCCGCACGACGGCCTGCTCCGTCTTGTCGAAGGTGCCATCGGCCCCGCCGATGACGATCCCGATCTGGATGACCGCCCTGGCCTCCGCCGGCTTCTTCTTCGTCTTCGCGATCTCCTGGAGAACGGAGACCTTGCCGAACTCGAAATCGGCCTGCAGCTTGCCGACATAGTCGTTGAAGCGACGCTGGAGATCATCCGCGGGAAAGTTGCTAAGCACGTCGTTGGAGATGATCAGCGCGGCGACCCGCTGCCGCTCGGCCGGGTCGATGGTCCCGTCCGCCGCAGCGGCCAACGCGCACATCGCCATGCTCGCATCGCGGAAGGCACCGCTCTTCAGGTCGTTTTTCTTGGCGTTCAGCTGGCCCTGCATCGTCTGAGCGGACTGACGCAGCTGGTTCCAGATCGGCACCTGGGCTCCCTCGCACGGTGACGTATCACTAGATAATTCCTCGCAGGTCAACGCATGACCGCCCGGATATGCTCCCACCGGCTGGCCGAGGGTCAGGAACCGGCACCGCCGGGACCACGGCCGGCGCCGCGAACGCGGTTGAGCCGGTCCACCGCCGTCTGCGCGTCACCGATCGTGGCGAAGTCGACCGCGACGAACGTCGGGATCCGCCCGCGCTCCTGGCGACAACGCTGTGCCCGGGTGAACACGGTCTCGGCGGCGTTCGCGCCGAGGGCGGCACGGCGGCTGGGCGCGGCGGCGGTGAGCCAGTGGTTCATCAGCAGCAGCGAGGCACCGTCCACGCCCCGGTTGCGGGCGCAGGTCCGCAGATCCTCGGGTTTCTTCGCATCGAACGGGGTATCCTCGGCATACCGGTAGAAGCTGCGCAGGAACGTGCCCGGCAGGTCCTGCCGCTCGGTGAAGATCACCAGGCGTCGGCCCGAGCCGACCATCTCGCGCAGGGTCGGCCATCGGCCGTGCGGATCCTCCGGCGGCGTCGTCACCATCCCCGCGAGGCCCGCGGCCGCCACGCCGCCGGCGATCTCGCTCGCCGGCACCTCATTATCCTGGATGATCAGCGTCACGACCTCGGTGGGATTGCGGTTCATCCAGTCCCGGACCCGGGTCAGCTCCGCCACGAAGTCGAGGGAGCCGAGCTGGCACAGGTCATGGCACAGCCAGGTGCCGAGGCGTTCCGATCGGGCGCCTCGCGTCAGCGGAGCGAGCGCGTCGCGGGTCGCGGGCGGCAGGGTCTGCAGGTAGGCGTCGACCTGGGTCGGCGATGTCCAGTGGTGCACGTCGAGCAGCAGGGCGCGCACCCCCAGGTCGAGCTGGTGCGCGATCGCCGGGTCCTGGGCGGGCCCGAGAAACCGGTCCTCACTGGTGGCCATCGCGTTGTGGGTGGCCAGGTAGCTCACCTGATCATAGCGCCGGTCGCACAGCGCCTGCTGGCTGTTGCAGAGCTTGCGGGCCTCGGCTGCGGCGCCCGGGAAGGCCGTCCAGGTCACAGTGATCATCAGAGGCGACGCGAGGGCGAACGCCGTGGCGACCCGGCGCCGCCGGCCGGTCCGGTTCCACCGAGCGGACACCGCGACGAGCAGCGACAATCCGTAGCCGACCAGGCCGGCCACCAGCGTCCAGACCACGATCCGCAGAAAGCCGCTCTCGAGCGTGCCGTAGGCGCGCGAGGAGAAGTCGACCAGCACTGCGCCAGCTCCCGGCGGCAGGGGCGACGACGGCCCGTCCAGCGAGGTCAGCGGATTCGGCAGCGCGATGCGCAGGACGACGCCGAGCAGCCCGGCACCGACGCCGGCGAGGACCACCGCACCGGTCGCGGCCCGGACCCGGGACACCCCCCGCCGCCCGGCCAGCACGACGATGCCGGCCAGGGCCGCCGTCATGATCAGGGCGAGCAGGAGGGAGACCCACACCAGGGTCGCGGCGACGTCGTGCAGCCGGCCGATCGCGACGATCATCGGCCGGTCATGCAGATCCGACAGGCGGACCCCGAGATCGAGGGTGGATCCGTGGAGATACGCCTGGAGCCGGCCAATGGCCGTCTCGTCGCCCTGGAAGACCTCCGGACCGACCAGCGCCAGTGCTCCGGCGATGTTGCCCGACCTCAGCAGGGCGCGCAGCGGAGCCTCGATGCGCGCACGGGTGTCGGCGTCCACCCGACCCAGCACCACGGGCAGGACGCGGTCGGTGTCCTGCGGGGAGAGCTCGATCGTGGGTAGGGACTTCGGCGGACGCCCGGCAGCGATGTCGTCGAGCGCGGTGACGACACCGTGGGTGAACTCCTGCACGGTGGTGACCTGGTAGCTGGTGCCGGCGCCCAGTTCACCGGCGACGTACCGGTTGGCCAGGCCCGAGATGTTGTCGAAGATCGGCCGGAGGTCGACGGCGAGTTCGACGTCGTCCGTGTCGGCCCGCAGGTAGTCGACGATCCGGTTGATCTGCTCGTCGGTCATCGCCTGGATCGTCGACGGGGGCAGCACCGTGCGCAGGTTCGCGGTGACGAGGGAGCTGTCGATCGGGAGGCCGGCCAGCAACGTGTCGACCGCGGGATCGGGCAGTACCTGGGTGTAGACGCGGTCGTAGGCGTCGGCCCGGTTCAGCGACTGCGAGTAGAAGGCCGGGTTCAGCACGGTCCGCCACGCGGTGATGACGACGACCAGCGGCAGCCAGCAGAGCACGACGAGGGAGACGAGGGAGACGTGCGCGAGGCGCCCCCGCTCCCCTCCTCGGCGACCCACGGCCTACCGGCAGACAGGCAGACCCGGCTGGGCCCGCAGAGCTGGATGGGCGACGTCCGCCAGCGTCTCCTCGATGCGGGCCGCGACCTCATTCGGGCTGCCGGAACCGTCCACCGTGCGCAGCAGGCCACCCCGCCGGTAGTAGCGGCGCAGCGGTGCGGTCTCCTCCGCGAAGACCTTCAACCGGCGACGGGCGGTGTCCTCCGCGTCGTCGACCCGGTCCTCGGTGCGGGACCGGCGCCGGATGCGGTCGAGCACCTCGTCGACGTCGACGTCCAGGTCGATGACCGCGTCGAGCGGGCCGCAGGTCGCCACGAGCATCCGGTCCAACGCCTCGGCCTGGGGGTAGGTCCGGGGGAACCCGTCGAACAGGAACCCCACCGCACAGTCGACGCCACTCTCGAGCCGGTCGGCGACGATGTCGAGCACGATCTCGTCGGGGACCAGCTCGCCCGCGCGGACGTAGCGCTCCGCGCGACGGCCCAGCGGCGTACCCGCGGCGATCTGCCGGTCGAACAGCCGGCCGGTCGAGATCGAGGGGATGCCGTGCCGGGCGCTGATGCGAGCGCCCTGGGTTCCCTTGCCGGAGCCAGGTGGACCGAGCAGCACGAGCCTCATGGCACTGAACGGTACCGCCGCAGGTCACCAGGCTGGTCGGCGAGTCCGGTCAATCGCCGCAGATCCGGCATGGAGCAAGACAGATCACATGAATCTTCGGCCAAAAAGTGCTCCGGTGTCCCGGCTGCACGCCGGGGCTGGCCGGCTCCCGGTCAGCGACGCGTCGGCGTGATGGGCTCGGGCAGGTCCGTCCTGCCCATCAGCCAGCGGTCGGTGGCGGCGGCGGCGGCACGTCCCTCGGCAATCGCCCAGACGATCAGTGACTGCCCGCGTCCCATGTCCCCGGCGACGAACACGCCGGGGACCGAGGAGGCCCACCCGGCGTCGCGCGCCACGTTGCCGCGCGCGTCCAGCTCCACCCGGAGATCGGTCAGCAGGCCGGGCCGTTCCGGGCCGGTGAACCCCATGGCGAGCAGCACCAGCTGGCAGGGCACCTCGGTGTCGGTACCCTCGACCTTCTCGAACTTCCCGCCGACGAGGCGCACCTCGTGCAGGCGCAGCGCCCGCACGTTGCCATCCTCGTCACCGAGGAATCGCTCGGTGGAGACGGCGAAGACCCGCTCGCCGCCCTCCTCGTGCGCGCTGGAGACCCGGTAGATGATCGGGTATGACGGCCACGGGTTGGCCGGGGCCCGCAGCTCCGGCGGCCGGGGCATGATCTCGAGCTGGTGCACGGAGAGCGCGCCCTGGCGGTGGGAGGTGCCCAGGCAGTCCGCGCCCGTGTCACCGCCGCCGATGATGACCACGTTCTTACCCTTGGCGGAGATGGGCGACTCGGGCAGATCCCCCTGCGCGACCCGGTTCGCGGGCACGAGGAACTCCATCGCGAGATGGATGCCACCCAGCTCCCGGCCGGGAACAGGCAGGTCCCGGCCGATCGTCGATCCCCCGGCGAGGACCGTCGCATCGTAGGAGGAACGCAGCTCGTCCACGGAGATGTCGAGGCCGACGTTGCAGGACGTGATGAACGACGTGCCCTCGGCCGCCATCTGCGCGAGCCGGCGGTCCAGGACCCGCTTCTCCATCTTGAACTCGGGGATGCCGTAGCGGAGCAGGCCGCCGATCCGGTCGGCCCGTTCGTAGACCACGACCTCGTGGCCGGCCCGGGTGAGCTGCTGGGCGGCGGCGAGACCGGCCGGGCCGGAGCCCACGACCGCCACCCGCTTGCCGGTACGCAGCGACGGCGGGACCGGGACCACGGTGTCGTCGGCCCAGGCGCGGTCGATGATGCTGACCTCGACCTGCTTGATGGTCACCGGATCGTCGCCGATGCCGAGCACGCAGGCCGCCTCGCACGGCGCCGGGCACAGCCGCCCGGTGAACTCGGGGAAGTTGTTCGTCGCATGCAGCCGCTCGATGGCGTCCACCCAGTCGCCGCGCCGGGTCAGGTCGTTCCATTCCGGAATGATGTTCCCGAGCGGACAGCCCTCGTGGCAGAACGGGATGCCGCAGTCCATGCAGCGGCTGGCCTGCGTGCGCAGATGCTCCTCGGGGAACGACTCGTACACCTCGCGCCAGTCAGTGATCCTGACGTCCACGGGACGGCGCTTCGGCAGCTCCCTGCGGTGCTTGAGGAAGCCGGTCGGGTCAGCCATGCCGCTCCTGTCGGGTCCGCGCGATCGCGATGATGGTCGGGTCGTGCTTGGCGGCCCAGTCAGCCACGAGCCGCCGCCATGATGACCTCGTCGGCGACGAGCCCCTGCTCCTGCGCCTGCCGGATGGCGGTCAGCACCCGCTTGTAGTCCCGTGGCATCACCTTACGGAACGACCCGCGCACGGTGTCCCAGTCGGCGTACAGCCGGGCAGCCACCGTCGAACCGGTCTCCCGGCGGTGCCGGACGAGCAGGTCCCGCACGATCGTCTCGTCGGCGTCGCCCAGCGCCTCGACGTCCACCATCTCGGTGTTGATCCGCGCCTCGACCGGGTCGTACAGGTAGGCCACGCCGCCGCTCATGCCCGCGGCGAAGTTGCGCCCGATGGCCCCGAGTACCAGCACGGTGCCGCCGGTCATGTACTCGCAGCCGTGGTCGCCGACCCCCTCGACCACCGCGGTCGCCCCGGAGTTGCGCACGCAGAACCGCTCGCCGACGATCCCGCGGAAGAACGCCTCGCCGCCCGTCGCTCCGTAGAGCAGGACGTTACCGGCGACGATGTTCTCCTCGGCCCGCAGCGGGGACTCCTTCGGCGGGAAGACGAAGATCTTGCCGCCGGACAGGCCCTTGCCGGCGTAGTCATTCGCGTCGCCCTCGAGGGTCAGCGTCATGCCGCGGGGCGCGAAGGCGCCGAAGCTCTGCCCCGCGGAGCCGGTGAACCGCAGCTGGATCGTGTCGTCGGGCAGCCCCGCCGCGCCGAATCGCTTCGTCACCTCGTAGCCGAGCATGGTGCCCACGGTTCGGTTGACGTTGCGGATCGGCATCTCCAGCCAGACCGGCCGGCCGTCGTCGAGCGCCCCCTCGCACAGCTGGATCAGCGAGTTGTCCAGCGCCTTGTCCAACCCGTGGTCCTGGCTGGACGTGCAGTTCAGCGAGCCGCCGAAGGGCCGCTCCGGGGTGTGCAGCAACGGGGTGATGTCGAGGCCGGAGGCCTTCCAGTGGTCGACGGCGGCGCGGGCGTCGAGCAGGTCGACCCGGCCGACCGCCTCCTGCAGGCTGCGGAAGCCCAGCGCGGCGAGGTAGGTGCGCACCTCCTCGGCGATGAAGGTGAAGAAGGCCTCGACGAACTCGGGCCTGCCGGTGAACCGCCTGCGCAGTTCCGGGTTCTGGGTCGCCACACCGACCGGACAGGTGTCGAGATGGCAGACGCGCATCATCACGCAGCCGGCAACCACCAGCGGGGCGGTGGCGAAACCGAACTCCTCGGCCCCCAGCAGCGCCCCGACGATGACGTC
>NZ_CDWTMG010000108.1:0-7024 GCF_977945845.1 Frankia sp. CcMO1 | reverse complement strand
TCAGCACCACGTCGGCGTGCGCCTTGGAGACCCCGGCGGCGACCGTGCCGACGCCGACCTCGGCGACCAGCTTGACGTGCACCCGGGCCTTGGGGTTGGCGTTCTTCAGGTCGTGGATGAGCTGGGCGAGGTCCTCGATCGAGTAGATGTCATGGTGCGGCGGCGGGGAGATGAGCCCGACACCGGGCGTCGAGTGCCGCGTCTTCGCGATCCACGGGTAGACCTTGTGGCCAGGAAGCTGCCCCCCCTCGCCGGGCTTCGCCCCCTGGGCCATCTTGATCTGGATGTCGTCGGCGTTGGCGAGGTACTCGCTGGTCACCCCGAACCGGCCGCTGGCGACCTGCTTGACCGCGGAGCGGCGCAGGTCCCCGTTCGCGTCCGGCGTGAACCGCTCCGCGTCCTCGCCGCCCTCGCCGGTGTTCGACTTCCCGCCGAGCCGGTTCATGGCGATAGCCAGCGTCTCGTGCGCCTCGGCGCTGATCGAGCCGTAGGACATGGCGCCGGTCGCGAACCGCTTGACGATCTCCGAGGCCGGCTCGACCTCCTCGATCGGCACCGGCGTGCGCACCCCGGTACGCAGCTCGAACAGACCCCGCAGCGTCGCGTTCTCCCGGGACAGGCCGTCGACCCGGGCGGTGTACTTCTGGAAGGTCTCGTACTGCCGAGTGCGGGTGGCGTGCTGGAGCAGGAAGACGGTCTCCGGGTTGAACAGGTGCAGCTCACCCTCGCGGCGCCACTGGTACTCGCCGCCGACCTCCAGCGTGCGGTGCGCGTGCTCGGAAGCGATCGGCGGATAGGCCCGCCGGTGCCGCGCGGCCACCTCCGCCGCGATGACGTCGAGCCCGACGCCGTCGAGGCGCGACGGGGTACCCGCGAAATAGGCGTCGATCAGTTCCTGGGACAGCCCGATCGCCTCGAAGACCTGGGCGCCGGTGTAGCTCGCCACCGTCGAGATGCCCATCTTGGACATCACCTTCAGCACGCCCTTGCCGAGCGCCTTGATCATGTTCTTCTCGGCCTGCTCCCGGGACACCCCGACGATCTCGCCCTCGGCGATGAGGCTGTCGATCGACTCGAATGCCAGGTACGGGTTGACTGCCGCAGCGCCGTAGCCGGTGAGCAGTGCGATGTGGTGCACCTCGCGGGCGTCGCCGCACTCGACGATGAGGCCGACCTTCGTCCTGGTCCGCTCCCGGATCAGGTGGTGGTGCACGGCGGCGGTCAGCAGCAGCGACGGGATCGGGGCCTTGCGCGTGTCGGAGTCCCGGTCGGAGAGCACGACGATGCGGGCACCGTCGGCGATGGCCTCGCTGACCCCGGCGCAGATCTCCGCCAGCCGGGCGGCGAGCGCCGCGCCGCCCCCGTCGACGTCATACAGACCACGGACCGTCACCGAGGCGAAGCCGGGCATGTCACCGTCGTCATTGATACCGATGATCTTCGAAAGTTGGCTGCTGCTGATCACCGGATAGGGCAGGTGCACCATCCGGCAGGACGCCGGGGACGGCGCGAGCAGGTTGCCCTCCGGGCCGAGCACCCGGCCCAGGCTCGTCACCAGCGCCTCGCGGATCGCGTCCAGCGGCGGGTTGGTGACCTGCGCGAACAACTGGGTGAAGTAGTCGAACAGCAGCCGGGGACGGCTGGAGAGCACCGCCACCGGCGTGTCGGTGCCCATCGAGCCGATCGGCTCCGCGCCCGTGCGCGCCATCGGCGCGACGAGCACGCGCAGCTCCTCCAGCGTGTAGCCGAACACCTGCTGGCGACGCAGCACCGAGGAGTGCCCGTAGAGGAGCTGCTCCCGCTCGGGCAGGTCGTCCAGCTCGATCAGACCGGCATGCAGCCACTCCGCGTACGGCGCCGCGTTCGCGAGCTCGGACTTGATCTCCTCGTCGCTGACGATGCGCCCCTCGGCGGTGTCCACCAGGAACATCCGCCCCGGCTGGAGCCGGCCCTTCTGCACCACCTTGTGCGGCGGGATGTCGAGCACGCCCACCTCGGAGGCCATCACGACCAGGCCGTCGTCGGTGACCCAGTACCGCGACGGCCGCAGTCCGTTACGGTCGAGCACCGTCCCGATGACCGTCCCGTCGGTGAACGCGATGGAGGCCGGGCCGTCCCACGGCTCCATCAGCGTGGAGTGGAACTGGTAGAAGGCGCGCAGCGCCGAGTCCATCTCGGTGTGGTTCTCCCACGCCTCGGGGATCATCATCAGCACCGCGTGCGGAAGGCTGCGACCACCCAGGTACAGCAGTTCCAGGACCTCGTCGAAGCTCGCCGAGTCGCTCGCCCCGTCCGCGCAGATGGGAAACAGTCGGGAGAGGTCACCGGGGATCAGGTCGCTGGCGAGCAGCGCCTCGCGGGCCCGCATCCAGTTCCGGTTCCCGCGGACGGTGTTGATCTCCCCGTTGTGGGCGACGAACCGGTACGGGTGCGCCAGCGGCCAGCTCGGGAAGGTGTTCGTGGAGAACCGGCTGTGCACCAGCGCGATGGCACTGGCGAACCGGGGGTCGTCGAGGTCCGGGAAGTAGGCCGAGAGCTGGTGGGTGGTGAGCATCCCCTTGTAGACCAGGGTCCGTGACGACAGCGACGCCAGGTAGACGCCGGTCTCCCGGCGGATCCGCTTGCGGGCGCAGAACGCCCGGCGTTCGAGGTCGGCCTGGTCGAACCCGTCTCCCGCGCCGCCCTCAACCGGACCGGCGGCGGGCAGACCGCCGGGCAATGCGAGGAACAGCTGCCGCATCCGCGGCTCAACCTCGTGGGCCGCGTGCCCGACGATGTGGCTGACGACCGGCACCTCACGCCAGCCGAGGACCCGCAGCCCCTCCTGGCGGACGATGCGGCTGATGGTGCGCACGGCGTCGTCCCGCTCCCCCGAGACCTGCGGCAGGAAGGCGATCCCGACGGCGTAACGCCCCGGGGCGGGCAGCGCGAAGTCGACGACGTCACGCAGGAACAGATCGGGGACCTGCACCAGGATGCCGGCTCCGTCGCCGGTGTCCGGGTCACTGCCCGAGGCACCCCGGTGGTCGAGGTTACGCAGCACGGTCAGGCCCTGCTCGACCAGCTCGTGACTGCGCCTGCCGTGTACATCGACGACGAAGCCGACGCCACAGGCGTCGTGTTCGAAGGTGGGGTCGTAAAGACCTTGCGCACTCGGCATCCGGCGAAGTCCTGTCCATCTTCAGGGGCTGAAGGGGGTGCGGACGACGCTGTCCGAGTGGTGTGACGACACGGCGGCGCTGGCCCGGCGCCCCGTGTCTCTACCGAGTGTGCCACGCGACCCGCTCATGCGCCGTGATCAAATATGTCCAGGAAATCACCGCCAGATGACATCATACCTCCCCACCCGGCCTCGGTCACTACGAGTAGGGGAAGGCCGACGGTCCGGCCGACGCCCGGGGCCCCGCCGGAGACGGCGTCTCATCAGGGCGTCTGCGGCTCCTCCGGCGGAACGGCCGACGTGTGCCCACCGCTCGCCGGCAATCTCGTTGCCAGGCCGCGGCTCTGCTGCTGCGAACCAGCCGGTACGGCAGTGGTGGCGGCAGTGGTGGCGGTCGGCCCGGAGTCGTCGGGCACCGCGGCGGCGGGTACCGACCCGGCGGAACCGGGATCGGCCGGATCGGGATCGGCCGGATCGGGACCGGCCGAGTCGAGAGCGGCCAGATCAGGATCGACCGGATCGGGACCGGCCGCTCGCTGGTCGGCGGCACCGGCACCGGCGGTCGTCACCGTGGACCGCGTCGCGGGCCGGGAACGGGCGATCCCGAGGGCCTCCTGCTCCTCCCTGGACAGATTCGGGTCCACGGGACGGCGGGTGACCGCCAGCGCCAGCAACGCCCCCAGACAGACAACGATCGAGGTCCAGACGTTGACCCGCAGCCCGAGGATCTGGTTCGCCGTGTCGATGCGCAGCATCTCGATCCACAACCGGCCGAACGTGTAGAGCGCGACGTAGAGGTAGAACAGCTTGCCGCGGCCGAGCCGGTGCCGTCGATCGACGACCAACAGGATCCCGGCCACCACCAGGTTCCACAGGAACTCGTAGAGGAAGGTCGGCTGGTAGGTGGACACGCCGGGGATGATCTGGTGCTTCTCGTCGATGCGCACCGCCCAGGGCAGGGTGCTCGCCTTGCCGTACAGCTCCTGGTTGAACCAGTTTCCCCAGCGTCCGATCGCCTGGGCGAGGATGATGCCCGGCGCCGCGGCGTCGCCGAACAGGGCGAGGCTGATGCCGTAGCGCCGGGTCGCCAGCCACGCGCCGAACGCCCCGCCCGCGATGGCGCCCCAGATACCCAGCCCGCCGTTCCAGATCTTGATGACGTCCAGCACGTTGCCGTCCCGGCCGAAGTAGGCGTCCGGGGTGCTGACCACGTGGTAGACACGGGCGCCGACGATGCCGAACGGGACGGCCCAGTAGGCGACCTCGCTGGCCACCATGGGATCCATGCCGCGGGCGCGCAGCCTTCTTCCCGTCACGAATACGGCGACGAAGATGCTAATGATGATCATCAGGGCGTAGGCGCGCAGCGGCACCGGCCCGAGATACACCACGCCACGCGATGGGCTGGGAATAGCGGCAAGAACCACGGTCGCCAGGCTATCCCGTGGACCCGTCCATCACGCGCGGGGTAGTCCGGCCACGTGTCGCACAGCCACGTGTCCCACTCGGTGCGCAGCGGGGTGATATAGGCGGCGATAGATGTGGGCGACAGCTGTGACGGCTGGGCCGGGACGGCCGGGAGTTCACGCCGGGACGGGAGCGCGCACTCCTCCGGCGAGTTCCGCGGCGAGCCGACGGATTCCGGCGAGGCCCGCTGAGGCGCCGGCTCCGGAACGTTCCGCCTCGAGCAGGACCTTCACCAGCGCGGAGCCGACGATCACACCGTCGGCGAAGCCCGCGACCTCGGCGGCCTGCGCCGCGGTGCTCACCCCGAGCCCCACCGCCACCGGGAGCTCGGTGGCGGCCCGCACCCGGGCGACCAGATCGGCCGCCCGCTCGCCGACCGCCGCCCGGGTCCCGGTGACACCCATCAGCGAGGCGGCGTAGACAAAGCCGCGCGCGACGCCGACGACCAGCCGGAGGCGGGTGTCCGAGGAGCTGGGAGCGACGAGGAACACCGGGGCCAGGCCGTGCGCGGCGCACGCGTCGAGCCAGGGCCCGGCCTCTTCGGGCGGCAGGTCCGGAGTGATCGCCCCGGCGCCCCCGGCAGCGGCGAGATCGGCCGCGAACGCGGCCGCGCCGTAGCGGTCGATCGGGTTCCAGTAGGACATGACCAGAGTCGGGGCCCCCGTCGCGGCGACGGCCTCGACGGTGCGGATCACGTCCTGCGTCGTGACCCCGCCGCGCAGGGCCGCATCCGCCGCATCCTGGATCACCGGACCGTCCATGGTGGGGTCGGAGTAGGGCAGGCCGACCTCGACGACGTCGACTCCCGCCGCCACCATGGCCCGCATGGCCTCGATCGCCCCGTCCACCGTCGGGAATCCCGCGGGCAGATAGCCGACCAGCACCGACCGCCCCTCCTCGCGGGCCGCCGCGAACACTGCGTCCAACCGACTCTGCACCGTGCGTCCGTTCCGTCGGGCCCGAGGGCCGATGTGTCCTGTCTTTGGTTGCGCCGGTCCCGAGGCAGGGTCCCTCAGGATCCTCCCTCAGGGTTCCTCAGGCCGGCCCCCGCCGGACCGCCGGCGGGGCCCCCGCCGGCATCGGCCTCGTCTAGGAGGTCGAACCAGCGGGCGGCGGTGTCGACGTCCTTGTCCCCCCGACCGGAGCAGTTGACGACGACGACCGCGCCCGGACCGAGCTCCCGGGCGACGTCGAGGGCACCCGCGAAGGCGTGCGCGCTCTCGATCGCGACCAGGATGCCCTCGGTACGGGCCACCAGCGCGAGCGCCTCCATCGCGGCGGTGTCGTCCACGACCCGATAGCTCGCCCGACCAGTCTCGTGCAGCAGGGCATGTTCGGGGCCGATGCCGGGGTAGTCCAGACCCGCCGAGATCGAGTGGGAGACCTGGGTCTGCCCGAACTCGTCCTGCAGCAGGAACGTCCGCATGCCGTGCAGCACGCCCGCGGAACCGCCGGCGATCGCCGCGGCGTGCCGACCGGTGGTGACCCCGTCCCCCCCGGCCTCGCAGCCGATCAGCGCGACCTCGACGTCGGGGATGAACGGGTGGAAGATGCCCATCGCGTTCGAGCCGCCACCGACGCAGGCGACGACGGCGTCGGGCAGCCGGCCGACACGGTCGAGCACCTGGGCGCGGGCCTCGACCCCGATGATCCGCTGGAAATCGCGGACCAGCATCGGGAACGGGTGCGGGCCCATCACCGACCCGATGCAGTAGTGGGTCGTGCCAACGGTGGCCACCCAGTCGCGCATGGCCTCGTTGATGGCGTCCTTCAACGTTCGGCTGCCGGACGTGACCGCGACGACCTCGGCGCCGAGCAGGCGCATCCGGGCGACGTTGAGGGCCTGCCGGCGGGTGTCCTCCTCGCCCATGTAGACGACGCAGTCCAGGCCGAGCAGAGCGCAGGCGGTGGCCGTGGCAACACCGTGCTGACCGGCTCCGGTCTCGGCGATGACCCGGGTCTTGCCCATCCGCCGGGTCAGCAGGCACTGCCCGAGGACATTATTGATCTTGTGGGAACCGGTGTGCGCGAGGTCCTCACGCTTGAGCAGGATGCGGGCACCGCCAACGTGCGCGGTGAGCCGGTGGGCGTCGGTGAGCGGAGTGGGCCGGCCCGCGTAGCTCGCCAGCAGCTCGTCCAGTTCCGCGGTGAAGCCGGGATCCACCCTGGCCGCCGCGTAGGCCGCGGTGAGCTCGTCCATCGCTGCCATGAGGGCCTCGGGGACAAAGCGACCACCGAAACGCCCGAAGTGCCCCGAGGAGTCGGGGAACGCCTGCCAGCTCGACGCGTCCAGACGGGCCGGACCGGAGCTCGACGGCGTCCCGGTTCCGGCGGCCGCGGGGCGAACTGACTCGGCAGCGGTTCGGATGGTCACGGTGCGACTGTATACTTGTCTTC
>NZ_CDWTMG010000107.1:0-15136 GCF_977945845.1 Frankia sp. CcMO1 | reverse complement strand
GCCCTAGTCTCTCGAGGGTGATGTCCAAAGGTTGGTCACGCGGCGTTACCAGCCGCGAAACCGCCGGCGGCGAAGCCTCCGGCACGTACTCCCGACCCCCGTCGGTGTCGGAGAGCAACGAAAACCCGCCTGCCGATCACCGCACGGCCACTTCGCGGTCCGGTACGGTCAGGCATCTGTCAGGTCGCTGTCAGTTCAATTGTCAGGTCAATCAGGAGCCGGCCGGCCAGCCGACGACCAGCCGACCGGCCGGCGCGCGGCTGCGGGTCGTGACGAGGCCCGCGCGGCGCATGCTGCGACGGTCGAGGAGGACGAGGTGAACGGTGTCGCGACGACCACCGCACCCGCGGCGGCATCACCTGTACCGCGGACGGGCGGGAGCGCGGTGAACCCACGGCGGTCCCAGTGCGGCGGCGCGAGCCGCGCGGGCGGGACGGCGGCATGATCCTGCGGGCCCGTCGCATCGAGCGGCTGGAGGAACATCCCAACCTCCGCGGCATTCTCGGCATCCTCGCCCAACTCGTCCACACCACCGACACGGAGCTCGTCTCGCTCGCCGGCGCCTGGCGTAACTCGGGGTACCTCGCCGCAGCCCGGGACAAGGCGCTCTCCCCCGACTCGCCATTGATCGTCGAGGTGCTGGCCGCCTTCGACGCGTTGAGCGCGATCTACGCCGACGACCTCACCGGCGCGGAGTACGTCACCGTCGAACCGACGATCGCCGCCACGGCTCTGCGCGCGATGCGCGACGCGGTCGCCGCCTCCTACGCCCGGCCCATCCTCGGCCGCGCGGAGTATGCGGCGCTGATGCGTCCGTGGCGTACGGTCTACCCCCGCGCGCGCGCACACGAACCCGACCTCGGCCCGGCCGCGGCGGACGTGAAGCGGGTTCTCGCGGCACTCCCGGTCCTCGCCGGGCGCTGCCACGATCCAGACAGCCTCGAGGTCTTCGACGGCCTGCTGGTGTCCGCGCTCACCCGCGACGACTCCGCGCACCAGATGGCGATGGACGCCGCCTTCGCGAGCGCCGTGGTGACCGGGCGTCGCCGGGTGTGGACCCTGGTCCGGCGCAGCGCCGCCGAGGGCTTCTGGCGGTTGTGCCCGTACTGCCGCGGCCATCGGGGCACCGATTCGAGCGAGGACCGGCGGGTCATGGAGCTGTGCGCCGACCTGGCCTGCGCGCTGCTCGTCGAGGATCTCCTCGACGCCGACCAGTTCACCCGGCTGACCAGCCCGCTGCACACGCTCATCCCGTTGCAGCACCGCCGCGGTCGCTGACGCCGCCGCGGTCCGCCCGACTGTCGGTCCGCCCGGCTGTCGGTCCACCGGCCCGGCTCAGCCGGATGCGTCGGGCCGCCACGGCCGGTAGACGATCAGTCGGGCTCCGCCCGGAGTGATGACGATGCGTTCCACCCCCTCCGTGACCTCGCCGTCACAGGCGAACGGCAGCGGGCCGGGCTGACGGGATGAGATCGTGACCCGTTCGACCGTGTGTTGTTCGTACACCCGGCTGCGCCCGAGACGGCCGGTCAGCACCGCCCCCACCAGCCGGAGCCGGGCAAGCGGCGCCGCGGCGTCGACCACCCGCAGGTCCAGCAGCCCTTCGTCAAGGCGGGTGCGGTAGGTGGGGGCGAACCCGCCGGGCTGGTAGATCCCGTTGCCGACGAAGATCAGCCAGACCCGGCGGTACTCGGAGTCGATCTCGACCTCGAACGGCGCTTCGTGGCGCAGCACCCAGCTCAGCGCGATGAGCATCGCCGGCCACTTGCCGATGTGGCGCTCGAACCGTGCACGGATGGCGACCATGTCCGGGTAGCCGCCGAGGCTCGCGGTGTTCACGAAGATACGGGAGAACCGACTGAACGTCGCGCTGATGCCCTCGGCCCGGCCGATGCCGACGGCGACCGCCGAACCCTCCCGTATCGCCTACACCGAGTCACCCGCCTCGGCGAGTCCGACGTCCGCGGCGAAGTGGTTGAGCGTGCCCGCGGGGAAAACCGCCAGCGGCACGCCGTGCGCCAGCGCGGTCTGGGCGGCCGCGTTGATGGTGCCGTCGCCACCGGCGACGCCCAGCACACGGGACCGCGCCGCCACGGACACCAGCGCGGTTCTTACGTCGCCGCCCGCGTCGACCTCGACGACCCGGGCCCTGGGCAGGTCGGCCCGCAGCACGGCGAGCAGGTCCGTGTGGTTACCCGGACCGGAACGGGCGTTCACCACCACCGTGAGGCCGTCGCCGTCGGGCAGGGCGGGCGCCCACGCCGACGCGGGGCTGGCCCGGGCAGGGGCCCACGGCCGACGCGGCATCACCTTCGTCGTCAGCAGGCCCGCCCCGATCCCCAGCAGCACGCCGGCGGCCACGTCCCCGGGATAGTGCACCCCGACGTACACCCGGGAGAACGCCACCGTGGCGGCGAGCGCGGCCACCGGCACTGCCGCGCCGGGCGCGTCCAACGCGACTCCGGTGGCGAAGGCGGCCGCCGACGCCGCGTGCCCGGAGGGGAACGAGAACGTCGTGAGATCCTCGCGAAGCCGCCGCAGCGGGGGAATCGTGTGAGTCGGTGGGCGGTCCCGGCGGAACACCACCTTCATCGGCCCGTTGGCGAGGACGCTCGCGACTCCCAGGGCGAGCAGGCCACGGGCGGCCGCCGGGCGACGGCGTCCCTTCGTCGCACCGAGCGTCCCGGCCACCCCCCACCAGAGCAGACCGTGATCGGCGGCATGAGACAGCCGCGGCAGCACCGGGTCGAGCAGCGGTCTGCCGCCGGCCAGCGCCGCGAACAGCGACCGGTCCGCCCTGGTGAAGGCGTGCAGGAACGTCCGGCCCAGCGCGATGTCACGGCGCATGAGGATCCGGGCGCGCCGACCGACCCGGCTCTCCGCGGGCCAGCGGAGAGCGGTCCCGGTTCCCGGCCTCGTTACCGGCCTTGACCCCACGCCGGCACCGTACCCGTAACGGGGACACCCAGATCAACTGGGATGAACCTCACATCCTCCCGAACCCCGCGGGAGGAGCGAGCAGAAGGAGCTCGCTGTCAGGCCGCGGCTGTCAGAGCGCGCCTGTCAGACCGCGACCGGGGCCTGGCTCGCCCATCTCGGAGCCGGCGGCCATGCCACGCCCCCGGGCCGGGGCAGCGCCCGTCGTGGCTCGACGGTGCGACCTGTCGGCAGGATCTCGCCGGTGTCCTCGAACAGGATCACCCCGTTACACAGCAGGATCCAGCCCTGGTCCCAATGCTGGCTGGCCACCCGGGCGGCGTCACGATCCACACTGTCCGCCGTGGGGCAGGGCGGGGAGTGCGGGCAACCACGTCGCCGGGGTGCGGCTGCGCGTGAGGCGCCGGCGGGCAGGGGATCGGAGGACCGCTCGGGCGAGGATGGCTCCGGGTCGTCGGAGGGCACCGGGGACGCCGATGCCGGGTCTGAAACGCGAACAGCTTGCACGAGCACCAGACGTTACGCCTCTCCGTAAGAAGCGTCACACCGAGGCGCGGGTGAAGGGGCCGACATGTCTGCGACCCCGGCCCGCAAGTCAGCGTGGACAACGGCTGTGACCAGCGCGGATGCGAAACACGGCACATCGGGAACCAGCCGGGCGGACCACGGGGTGCCTACAGCGAGATGCCGGTAACAGGACCGGACCATCGGATCGGTAGGTTACGGGGCGGTGGCCGAGCGGTTCCGCCACCCTGACCGCAACAATGACGTGGGCCGGTTCCGCTGATGCGCCCACCTGCATGAACGGCGCCCGTTGCCCCCGGCGACCGGGCATCGACACGGCAGGGCCACGGACAGGCACCAGTGAACGGCCACGGACCCGGACATGCCCGGCCACAAGGGGGTACGGACGATGGACGGCGCCACGAGTGTCGGTACCGATACCTTCGGGGGCCTCCCCACCGGCGGGGGTTCCGGCCCGCGTGCCGGCGGAAAGCCGGTCGAGGTGTCGGTCGTCATGCCGTGTCTGAACGAGCAGGAGTCGGTCGGCATCTGCGTACACAAGGCCCTTGCGGGACTGGCCACCGCGGGTGCCGCGGGCGAGGTCGTCGTTGTCGACAACGGGTCCACGGACCGGTCGGCGGACGTCGCCGCCGCCGCGGGTGCCCGGGTCGTCCGCGAGACCCGGCGCGGCTACGGCAACGCCTACCTGGCCGGGTTCGCCGCCGCCCGAGGCCGGCTGATCGTGATGGGCGACGCCGACGACTCCTACGACTTCTCAGATCTGGGCGTCCTGCTCGCTCCGCTGCGCGCCGGGCGGGCCGACTACGTGCTCGGGTCGCGCTTCGCCGGGGAGATCCTGCCGGGAGCGATGCCCTGGCTGCACCGTTACGTCGGCAACCCCGCACTCACCGGCATCCTGAACCGGCTGTTCGACGTCCGTTCCTCCGACGCGCACTCGGGCATGCGGGCCTTCAGCCGAGAGGCGTACCTGCGTATGCAGCTGCGCTGCGAGGGGATGGAGCTCGCCTCCGAACTGGTGATCGCCGCGGGCCGCGCCGAGCTGCGGATCGAGGAGGTGCCGATCACCTACCATCCGCGGGTCGGGGCCTCCAAGCTGCACTCCCTGCGGGACGGTTGGCGGCACCTGCGGTTCATGCTGCTGCTGGCGCCGAGGCACCTGTTCGTGCTGCCCGGCCTGGTGCTGCTGGCGCTCGGGATCGCGGGCCAGGCGGCGCTGCTGCCCGGCTCGCTCAATCTCGGCTTCCACCGGCTGGACCTGCACTTCTCGATCCTGTTCGCGCTGCTGGCGCTGCTCGGCTGGCAACTGGTGCTGCTGGGGGTCTGCGCCGACGTCCACAACCACGCCCTCGGCTGGCAGGAGCGCCGCCGCTGGCCACTGCCGCTCATCCACCGCCTGTTCACCCTCGAACGCGGGCTTGCGCTCGGCGCGGGCCTGTTCATCGTCGGATTCGTCGTGGACGTGGTCGTCCTCGTCCGCTGGCTGGCCAACCATCTCGGGCCGCTCAACGAGATGCGCCCGGCACTGCTCGCGATGACACTGATGGTGCTGGGCGCGCAGACCGCCTTCGGATCCTTCTTCCTGCGGCTGCCCCCCGCCGGGCCCAGCGGGGGGCATCAGCGGGCGTCGGCCCGCGGTACTCGTGCCGGCACGGGCCCTGACGCGGGCGCGGTTGCGAGTGCCGGCCCAGGCTCCACCCGGGTCGGGACAGACTCCACCCGGGCCGGGACGAGCGGCCCACGGGCCGACACGCCCGGTCTCGGCCCGTTCTTCGAGGCGCCGGAACACCCGGCCGAGGTCGTCAGGTTCTGAGTCATCATGGCCGTCCTGGGCAGAATGGCTGCCCTGGGCAGACGCCGCTTTCCACCGCTGCCCGGCGACGCCGCGCCCGTCTCCCTACGCGAATCCCGCTGTCCTCGGGGATGACCCCGCGGATGACCTCGCCGCCCCGGGCCGGGTGCCGTCCGGGGAGCACCCCGGCCCGCTCTATGGCCCGAACGCGCGGCGCCGTGCATCGGGTCCGGCCTCCGCCCAGCCGGCCCGACCCGCCCGGCCGGTCACGCGGCATCTACCCTTCGCGGTTCTCCTGGTCGCCGGGATGACGCTGCGGGTGGTCACCGGGCACGCCTACCGGCCGGCGTTCGAGTTCAACGGCGACTCCTATGCCTACCTGCGACTTTCCACCCTGCACGCGCCCGACCCGATGCGGCCGGCCGGCTACCCCGCCTTCCTGCGCCTGCTGTCGCACACCGGCGACCTGTGGTGGGTGACAGTGGTCCAGCACGTCGCGGGCCTGGCGCCCGGGGTGGGGATCTACGTCCTGCTGGTCCACCGCCGAGTGGCGGCCCCGGTAGCGGCCATCGCCGCCGCGCCGGTCCTGCTGGACGCCTACCAGCTTGTCCTCGAGCACTACGTGATGGCCGAGACACTGTTCGCGATCCTGCTGGTCGCCGCGATGATCGCCCTGACCTGGTCGGCACGACCGTCGGTGTGGGCGTGCGGGCTCGCCGGCCTGTTACTGGGCGGGGCGGGCCTGGTCCGCACCATCGGGGTCGCCATGGGTGTGCTCGCGGTGGGCTACCTGCTTCTTCGTCGCGTCGGATGGCTCCGGTCCGCCGCCTTCACCGTGATGCTCGCCGTTCCACTCGTCGGCTACGCGGGCTGGTTCCACACCGCGCACGGGAAATACGCGCTCACCGGTGGGGACGCGGTGTGGATGTACGGCCGGGTGGCACCGATCGCCGAATGTGATCGCCTGCACCTGAGCACACGCCAGCTCGTCCTGTGCTCCCCGCATCCGGTGACGGGGCGGCCCGATCCCAGCTACTACGTCTGGAACGGCAACAGCCCGCACTGGCGGCTCGACATGCCCGACGACAAGCGGGACGCGCTGCTGCACGACTTCACCCGCCAGGTCATCCGGTATCAGTTCGGTGACTACGCCCGGATGGTCGGCGGGGAGATCGCGCACTACTTCGCCCCGGGCCGACCGGTCGGGCACCGCGACTGGCCGGACACGACCTGGCGGTTCCCGACCGGTGACGAACCGCGCTACCTGCACAACAACGAGCCACTGCTCGGCTTCCACGGGGACGCGCCCACCCGCGTCATCCGCGAGCCGTCCGCCGGTTTCCTGCGGAGCTACCAGCGTCTCGTCTTCACGCCCGGTCCGGCCCTGGCCGCGATGATGATCGTCACCATCGCCGCGATCATAACCCCGGACCGGGACCGCCGTGCGTCGCCGGGGAACCACAGCACCCGGCGCCGGGGAGGTCTGCGGGACCGGGCCGCCGAAGATCGACGGCTGCGGGCGGACATGGCCCTCCTCGTGGCGGCCGGGGCCGCCACGCTCATCGTCCCGGCCGCGACGGTGTGCTTCGACTACCGCTACCTGCTCCCCGTCCTCGTGCTCTTCCCGCCTGCCGCCGCGCTCGCGACCCGCCGCTTCGTACTGCTCAGTCGAGCCCCAACCGGGGTGCCTCGATCGCCGGGCAGGTGTCCATGACGACGTCCAGCCCGGCCTCGCCCGCACGCGCCGCGGCAGCCTCGTCCCGCACACCGAGCTGGAGCCAGACACCCTTCGCGCCGATCTTCACTGCCTCGTCGACGACCGGGCCGGCGAACTCCGACCGGACAAACAGGTCGACGACGTCGACGGGGAACGGGATCTCGCTCAACGTCGCGTATCCCTGCTCCCCCGCGACCGTAGGTGCCGAGGGGTGCACAGGTACGACACGCTTGCCGTGCCGTCGCAGGTAGTCCGCAATGCTGTAGGCGGTCCGGCGGGTGTCGTTGGACAGCCCCACCACCGCCCAGACCTCGGTATCGGTGAGCATGCGGCGAATGGTGTCGTCGTCTCCGAAGCGCATACCTGCATAACCGCCCATGCCACCCGGTTCATCCGGACCGCGGAAGGGCTTCTCGGCTCCCGGCAATGATGGCTACCGTTTCCCCGCATGGGGGCGAGAAGCGCGAGCCCCGGTGGAGGCGGGCGCATAGGATCTTCACGTGGAGAACGTGGAGCTTTCCCCGCTTCCGGCCGCCGGAGGACGGCTGGCCGGCGGGACGGGAGCCGGCGGTGAGTGACAAGCACGAGGTGACGCTGTCCGCCTCGGCCGAGCGGGACCTGTCGAAGCTGGCCGAGCTCACCCGCGGCGAGGTCCGCCGGTTCCTCGACGGTGCCCTGCGCGACGATCCGCGCAAGGCCGGCACTCCGATCCCCGGCGAGCAGGTCGGCATGCACGAGGCCAGCGGGCGGACCTGGCGGATCCTCTACCGGATCGACGCCAACACCTGTTCTGTGCGCGTCATGGTCGTCGCGCCGCGAGGAGCCCGCTCCCGGGTCGTGCCGACGATCGGCAACGCCCGCCCCGCCACCGGATGGCGCCGCGTCTGAACCTGTGGGAGCGGAGGCGGTCAGCGGTCACGAGACTCGTACGGTCAGTCAGGTAACGTTGACGCCGAAGTCCAGGGCGATCCCGCGCAACCCGGAGGCGTATCCCTGGCCGACGGCGCGGAACTTCCACTCCCCACCGTAGCGGTACAGCTCGCCGAAGATCATCGCCGTCTCCGTGGAGGCATCCTCGGTGAGGTCATAACGGGCCACCTCCGCGCCGTTCGTCGCGTCCGTCACCCGGATGAACGCGTTACGGATCTGGCCGAAGGCCTGCCGACGCGAGTCGGCATCGTAGATGGACACGGTGAACACGACCTTCGCCGCCTGCGGGGTCAGCGTCCGCAGGTCGACGTTGATCTGCTCGTCGTCACCGCCGCCGCCACCGACCAGGTTGTCACCCAGGTGCTTCACCGCACCGTCCGGACTCACCAGATTGTTGAAGAACACGAAATAGCCGTCGGAAAGGACCCGGCCGGCGTCATTCACAATGATCGCGCTGGCGTCGAGGTCGTAGGCGGCACCGGTGGTCTGCCGCACCTGCCACCCCAGGCCCACCGTCACCGCAGTGAGGTTGGGGACGACCTTGCTCAGCGAGACATTGCCGCCCTTGGACAGCGACACGGAGGTCATATCCTCACCCTAATACCAATTGGTCCCCGCCCTGCCGACCGGCGGGCCCTACGGCTCGATCAGGCGCCACCGGTCTGGTGTTCCCGGCTCGGAACGCGCCGCGCCGGTTGCCTCCAGCGTCGCGAGATACGACGTCGTGTCCATCACGGCGTTCTGCAGCGCCACCCCCCGCAGGTTCCGGAACGGCCGATGCCAGGTCACGTACCCGGCGACGTCCCAGACCCGCGAGGCACCCGCGCGCAGTCCCTCGACGACCTCGGACAGCCGGCCGGCGTGATGCGCGTCGAGCTCCGCGAGCCGGCGCTCCAGCCCGGTGAACCGGTGCTCGTGCGCCGGCAGCACCTCCTCGGCCGGCAGGCCCCGCAGCCGGGCCAGCGAGCGCAGGTAGTCGCCCAGCGGATCAGGAGCAGCCTCCTCCGGCGCGGGTACCCCGACCGCCGTCGAGGGCAGGACGTGGTCCCCGGAGAACAGCAGCCGGTTGGTCGGCTCCCAGAAGCAGAGGTGTCCCGGCGAATGGCCCGGTGTCCACAGTGCGGTGAGATCCCAGCCCGGGATGTCCGGCCGGTCGCCGTCCTCGATGAGGATGTCGGGTCGCGGCAGGCCCCGGGCCGGCTGCTGGTAGCCCGCCAGCAGGCGCTCGGTCATCTCGGCGGGCGCCCCAGCCCGGGTCATCAGCTCGGAGATCCGGTCAGCGTAACCATGTTCGAAGTGCCGGAGCATCGCCTCGTCCAGGGGATGCAACGAGACCCACGCCCCGGATGCCTCCCGGATCCGGGGCGCCAGGCCGTAGTGGTCCAGGTGCGCATGGGTCACCACGACGCCCTGCACGTCGGCCACCGACATCCTGATCATCGCCAGTCCGGCCTGCAACGCGTCGAACGCCTCGTCGAAGTCCCAGCCGGCGTCCATCAGGAACGGGCCCGTGGAAGTCTCGAAGACGTACACGAACACGTGCGCCGGTTTGGCCCAGGGCAGCGGGACGGGGATACTCCACAATCCCGGACGCACCTGCTCGACCGGCGGCGGGGGTCGACGCCACCGCGCGGCACCGTCCCGGCCGGCCCGCTCCACGGCCGGCTTCACGGCCGGCTGCGGCCCGGTCTGACGCGGCACACCGACATCCCCGAGAGCAGCGTCCACGACCTCACCCACCCGTTTTCTCCGGCGCCCGGCGGCGCGTGCATCGCGTACCGCGGCGCCCCGGGCCTGCAACACCCGTCTCTGGGCCTGCGCCACCCGTCTTTGGATGATGCCGCGCCCCTGATCGTTCCCCATCCGCGACGAATGGTCGTCGCGGTGATACCTTCACCACCCGACGAAACCTTGGCGCGTCCTGGCCAATCTGTCGTGCTATACCGTGCCGTCCGGTACCCCCCGAACCGGGCGGCACCATACTTTCCCACCGCCACCGCTGCCACCACCGCGCCGATCAGGAGGGGCAGGGCAGAACGGTGAGGGATCCCGGTGCCCGGGAACGCCGCCCGTCGAGATCGGTCACCGTAGCCGTGTAGGTGATCGCCCCGGCCACACGGGCCGGGCCCACCGGGCCGGACCACGTCGACCGGTTACCCGTCGCCCGGTCAAGGACCAGCGACACACTCGCCCTGCCTCCGTCGGGGAGGCTCACCACGAGCTCCACGGCGAAGATGCCGGTCGCGTCGACGACGGACACCGTCACCGTGGACACCGCTGCCGGGGACACCGCTGCCGGGGACACCGCTGCCGGGGACGCGGTCGCCGGGGAGGCGGTCGACCTGGCGGCCGGCGCGCAGCCGGACGGGTACAGCGTCGTCGGCGCCGCAACCATCGATACCACCTGTGGCGAGCCGTCGACCCTGGCGGTGACCCGCACGTCGCCCCCGCCGCCCCCCTCGCGGGGCCTGATCGGAACGGTCACGTCGATCGGTCCGGACGGTGCCGCCGCCCGGTCAAGAGTGATCACCAGGGGGACGACGGCCCCGGATCGATCCGCGACCGGCCGGGCATCACGATGAGCCAGGACGGGCTGGCGCCGATCATGACGTCGACCGGCGCCGTGCCCTCGCCACGCAGGTCAAGCCGCCAGACGGAGTCGACGTCACCCAGGTCGGCCCTGGTCGAGCTCAGGCCGAGGGCCGGGCCGGAGGGCCGCGGAGCGACCGGGACGGCCGGTGACCCAGGCGGCGGTCCGGTCCGCGGTCTCGCGGCGGTCGGGGCGACCCGCGGCGGAACCGACCCGAGGCCGGCACTCGGGGAGGCCACGGGCGCGGTGGGAAGGGCTGGACCGGCACCCGGCCGAGCAGTGACCGGGGCTGCCGCCGTCACGTCCGCCGGCCCGTCCTCGTCACCGGGCACGGGTGCCGGCGGTGCGACCGGCGCACCCGGCCTGCCTCCGGAGGAACCCGCACGATGGTCGCCGGCCATCCGCCCACGCACAACCACCAGACCCGCAACGATGACGACCAACGCAACCACTACAGCAATGATGCGTCCCCACCGGATCGGCAGGATCCGGCCTGAACGCCCCCAGGGAGAACGGTGACGTCCCGGCGATCCCGGGCCCCCCGCACCATCATGCGTCATCATGACGAGATTAAGCCGACGGATTCTCGCTAGGGGACCAATTCGCTCGTTTCCGTCACGAAGTACGCTGAGATCTCTCTCGACCCTCGGGCCGAGGCGGGATGCCCCGATTCTCCCCGTTACCCCCGTTGTCGCCGTTACTCCCGTTGTCGCCGGCCTCCCGGCTCTCCCCGGTCCGCCGGCTGCGGAGCCGGCCGGGCGGCCCGCCCCGCAGCCGGCGCCCCCACCAGACCCACCATGCCAACGTCTGGGTCACCAGCGCGAAGCCGAACAGCAGATCCTCGACCGGAGCGTGTGCGATCCGCGGGCCGAGGATCCGGCGGGGGTCGTAGACGACGACGCCGAACCCGGTGAGGATCCCGTTGGAGATCAACTGGAACAATGCGATGATCGCGTAGGAAGTCCAGAAAACCCGCCGGGTCAGCAGCCGGGTCCGCAGGACCCACAGGTCCATCGCGATCGCCAGCGCGACCCCGACGACCGCTAGGGCCGTGTAGCTCACGGCCGATCACCATCGGGAGTCCCACCGGAACGCGTCGCGCTCGGATGGGCGGGCTCGTCGCCGACGTCCCAGCCCCGCACCGCGCGCACGGCCTCCAGCGTCAGGATCGCGCACATCGGCACCACGACGAAGAACAGCAGCTCCTCCAGGGGAAGGCTCCCCGGAAGCAGGACCCCGGTGATGCGGCGCCGGTCGAAGCTCCAGTGCCCCGCGGAGACGGCGAACAGGTCCCAGGCAACGAAGATCACGATGACGGGGGCGAGGGTCAGCAGCAGCCGAACCGGCCGGGCGTACACCCGGGTGCCCAGAAACACCTCGAGCGGCGCCGTTCCGAGCAGGCATCCCGCCAGGACCGCGAGGTAGCTCAGATGGCGCATCGGTGGCTGGGGCGGAGGCTCGGACGGCGCATCGACAACTCTCAGACGGCTCTCAGACAGCGCGCAGACGCCGAGCGAGGGCAACGGCGCTCGCGGCCGGATCCTCGGCCCCGGTGAGGCCCCGCACGACCACCACGCGGCGCGCTCCCGTCGCGAGGATCTCATCCAGGGTATCCGGACCGACGCCGCCGGTGACGAACCACGGCTTCACGCCCGGGACGAACGGAGGAGCGTGCCGCGCGGCCAGCCGGGGCAGGCCCAGGCCGACCGGCGGCCGGCCCTCCTTGGTGGGCGTGGCGTGCACCGGCCCCACGCACACGTAGTCGACGTCGGGGTCGGCGAGCGCCGCGAGGAACTGGTCGAGATCGTGCGTCGACTGTCCGATCAGCACGTCCGGGCCCACCAGGCGCCGGGCGAACCGCGGCGGGATATCGCCCTGACCGGCGTGCAGGATGTCGACCCCGGCGAAGGCGGCGAGGTCGGCACGGTCATTCGCGCTGACCAGCACTCCCCTGGCGCCAGCGGCGGCCTGCACCCGCCGCAGCCCGCCGAGCTCCTCGTCCCATTCGAGCCCCTTCTCCCGGAGCTGGATCAGATCGACCCCGGGGGCCTCGGGCGTGCCGACCACGGCGCTCAGGAAGGCGTCGAACTCGGCCCGACGCGGCGTGCACAGGTACAGGCGGGCGTCGGCCAGCCGCCGCAACCGGTCCGCCCGGGCCGGCCCACCGGCGCGCGGCGACGATCCCTCAACCTCCGGCGACAGCACGCACGATCTCCAGGATGTCGCCGTCGGCGAGCCGGACGGCGGGCATCTCGGACGGCGTCAGCGCCACGCCATTGTGCTCGACCACCACCGAACCGGACGGCAGGCCCAGCTCGGCGAGCAGGTCGGGCAGCGGCTGGCCACTCGGGATGCCCCGCGGCGCACCATTGACGACGACCCGCGCCCGGGCGAGCGGCTCCAGGTGCGCACGCGGGTGCGAGTGCGAGTGCGAGTGCAGCGGACGATCGACCATTTTTCGACCCTACGGGAGCAGCGCCCGCCGTGCGGGCGGTGGGTACGGCCGGGACCGGGCCGGGGCTAGAAGGCCGACGCCTGGGCCCGCCGTTTGACCTCCTTGCCACGGTTCTCGATGAGTGCCTGCATGGGGGTGCCCGGCAGGCTCGGATCCTCCCGGAAGATCCAGTCGAGCGCCTCCTCATCGGTGAACCCCGCGTCGGCCAGCACCGTGAGCAATCCGGGCAGCCCCTTGACGACGGCGCCGTCCCGGATGAAATCGGCAGGCACCCGCAGGACGCCCCCCTCCCGCTGGGCCAGCAGCGTCCGGTCGCGCACCATCTGCCGGACACGGGTCACGGGAACCTGCAGCTGATCGGCGACGTCAGGCAGGGTCAGCCAGTCCATGGTCAAGAGTAAACACCCAAGTCTCGATGGCGTCGTACGGTGCCGGCGCGGCCGCGGACGTTGGCCGCGCCCCTCGGCGACCGGATGACCAGGCAGTTCCCGGCCGGGACAGTCCGGCCGGAACGGGTCAGAGCGGAGCCACCTGGGCGCCGCCCGCGGCCGCCGAGCGCACCGCCGCCTCCAGCACCGCGACCACCGGACGGGCGGTCTCCACGCCGTAGCCGGACAGCGGCCAGCCCGAGACGAGACAGTCCGCCAAGTCCCGGTGAAACATACTGCCCGAGGTGGGTGCCAGCGGGATGTGGCTGCGCACCCCGTCATGAGTGATCAGCATGAGCGACCCGGCCTCCGCCTCGAGCACCCCCGCCTCGAGCATCTCGGCCTCGGACCGGCGACCGGCGTGCCGTCCCAACCGCGGCACCAGCTTCCCCTCCCCGTCCCGGAAAGCCCCGCCGTCCCGGAAAGCCCCGCCGTCCCGGGAAGCCCCGCCGTCCAAGATCAGCGATCCGGTGGACCCGAGCACCTCGAACCGCGGGCGCCGGGCCACCGTCAGATCGGAGACCGTGACCTGCGCCTCGGCCCCGCTCGCGAAACGCAGCAGCAGCCGGCTGTGGTCAGCGTTGCTGACGTGGTGCCAGACCCGCTTGACGGTGGACGCACTGACCCATTCGACGGGCTCGTCGACGAGGGCGAGGATCTGGTCGACGCAGGCGCTGCCCCGGTCATGGAGCTGCCCACCACTGATCCGCTCGTCGTCGTGCCAGGTGCCGGCCGGCCGGCGGAACCCGCCCCGGTGGGCGTCCAGCCGCAGCGGCTCGCCGACGGCGCCGCGGTGCACGACGGCGCGGACCGCCCGGTAGCCCGGGTCGTCCCGACCCTCCGGATACACCGCGAGCACCAGGGACCGGGCCTCCGCGAGCTCCGCAAGCTGGTCGGCGTCCGGGGTCGACAGGCAGAGCGGGGCGTGCACGACGACGTGTTTGCCGGCCTCCAGCGCACGACCGGCCCATTCGAGCCGGGTGTGGGTCGGTGTGGCCACGATGACGACCCCGAGATCGGGATCGTTGACCAGGTCGTCCGGGTCGTCAACGCGGCGCGGCGGGCGACCCGCCGCGTGCGCCGGGAGCCGGCCGGCACCGCCGTCACAGAGGGCGGCGAGTTCCAGGCCCTCGGTCGCGTCCACCGCCGAGTGGTGCGTCCCGGTGGTGTCCGGGGTGCCCAGCAGCCCGACCCTGGCCGGCGCGGCGTCGAGCACGCCGAGGCAGTGCCGCAGCCAACGTCCCACAAGCCGGTGGTAGGCGGGATCGGCGAGCACGGCGGGACCGGTACCCAGGGTGAATATGCCGAGGCCCGTGGAGGGCCGCCAGGTGCAGACGGGATGCTCGCCCATCTCGTGCCGGACCAGGAGCAGCCGCTCCACGTCGTCGGCAATCTTGTCGGGGATGATCCAGCTCTCCCGGGGGCGGAAGTCCGCGGACCGGGCCATGACCGCGCCGCCCTGCGGCCCGACGGTCAACCGCAGGCCGTAGGGCGCGGTGGTCCGCCCCGGGATGAGACCGGACGCCTCGATGAGCGGACTTCCCGGCGGCAGCGCCCGCATGGTCGGCCCGGCGAGCAGGACCGGGACGGTCTGCCGGGCCCGGTCCAGCAACTCCTGCTCGACGTGGTCGAGCGGACGGTCGATGAGCACGAGAAGCGCGTCGGCCGACCGTGCCGAGGTCGGGCCGAGACCCGCTGCCCGCAAATGGTCGCCGAGCGCGTTCACACCGGCCAGGTTCGACACCAGGTGAATGCGAGGCAGGTC
>NZ_CDWTMG010000106.1:0-15162 GCF_977945845.1 Frankia sp. CcMO1 | reverse complement strand
TTCTTATTCTGTCCACGCTATCCCGGAATTGCGAGAAGTCGAGAAGTGCCCCCCCGTGCGTCAATGCGTGCGCAATCCACTCGCTGTAGATGCGCCGAAGATCGTACTCTGTCGCGCGATCAACATGAAGGTAAGGTTGGAGGTATTTGTCGAAATTAACAAGCTCAAGGAACTCATGCAATTCTAGATCGCGATTGTTAATAAGTCGCCCCTGGGAGCCACTTGGCTTTAGGCAGTGCAAAATTATATCGGAACCGGGAGTGTTTTCGCTGACGAAGTGTTTGAATGTGCCATGCTGCTTATCGAACACATCCGCTGTCACCACGATAAATCCCGCTGTCTCAATTGCCGATCGAAGTGCCCCCCATACGCTAGCAGATGAATTCATGAATACAAGAAGCATCCAGTGTTCAGGCCGAAGAACTCTGTACGCCTCAGAAAGACTCGCGAGCATCAGCTTCTCATAGTCTTCGAGGGTCTTTCCTTGCACTCGGTTGACAATCGCTTCTTTCGACGGATTTGTAAATCGGCCGAGCCATGATTCCCAGAGGAAGTTCATTTCGCTGTAATTAATATTTGCACCAAACGGGGGATCGGTGAAAATCAAATCGACCGAGTTGTCGGGCAAGTAGTCGAGACTCGTAGCTGATTGCTCGATAACCGCCGTTTGACCCGTGAAATGTTGAGCCGTTGTGCGGAGATGGTCTTCGATCGTGCGGGCTTTCCGCTCAAAACTGAGGAAAATGTTCGACTCCTCGAATATGAACGGAACATTCAAGCGAGCCGTATTGCCGCTTCCACCCCAGAATCGAAATTCGCTCAGTCGAGTTACACGGCGGTAGAGGGAAGTAAATACGAATGCGACCTGGCCGGCAACCTGGGCGTCTTCAATTCTGTGTATGTTTCGCCAGATGTGACTCAGACCAACGAGCGCACGATGCGTATAGAATTTATCTATCGTGTCGAGGCCGTGCTTTCGTGGTTGCGCAAGATTAACCCCATCAGGAAGTTTCAGATTAGGGTAGTAGCCAGTCGCAGGAGCAGTGCTGTCCTCAAGGGAGAAAATCAAATTTATATCAAAGTCATCAGGAGGCGCCGTAGCCTCCCGCTGACGGGATCCACAACATTTGTAGGCAATGTCGACGGGCTCAGCAATAGTGCGTTTCAGGGTCCGCTTCTTCAGCGTCGTGGAGCAGCTTGGGCAATCAAATTCGGAGAGAATTTTATGCTCACGGACAGTCTTTCCGTACCTCCGGCAAGCATCCCACAGGTTAAACTCATGGGTGCACTCCGGGCAGATTACACGGTATGACCAGACCGTGTAAAGAAGCTCTGTGGATTTCCTGCATTCTCGGCAATAGGTAGTGTAAAGTTTTTCTCGGAGACCTTTTAGGTCTTGGAGTACCGAGGTCGTTGCTTCTCTAAAAACTCTCGGATCGATCTTTGAGACAAAGCGGCTCGCGATAAAACACGCCGCCGGCGAAAGCTCATTTAGGATGCTATCGTAGCCGAGCGCGTTAGCGGCAACTCCCGTCATCCCGCTTCCCGCGAATAGATCCAGTACCAATCCACCTTCGGGCAGATAGTGGCGCAAGAGTTCCGCGATGCCTTGGGGGGGAACTTTTGTATGGTAGGTATGAGCGTCGTAGGTATAAGTATTTTTTCCTGCAGAAACCGCGCCGCTGGGTGGTTGACTCGACGTTGGCGCGGAAATTTGGTGATCGGCAAGCAGATCGCCAATTGATACGGCATTCGTAGACAGAAAAATTCGTTGCTTCGTAATTCGATCGAGAATATCATTTAGAGGATCGGTCGGCAGCGGGGATTTTGGCTCATCGCTATCTGATACATCAAAGAGTGATGGGCTATGGATAGCACCTGGGACGTGCGATGAGAAAATTATTTTTTCACCCGCACGGCCCTCTATTAGAGTCTTGATAGCGGATTGTTGTGCGGGTGTAGGCCGGATGGCTCCCGTTTCTATCCGCGTGAGTGCCGCTAGCGATATACCTAGCTTCCATGCCACATCGCGAGCACTCAATCCACGTCGGAGACGCCAGCTACCCAGTGCGGTGTCGATGCTACCGACCGTATGATTCGATTCGTTCTCATCCATCAATGGCCGCCAATTCTTAATCGTCTACCTCGGATAGCATATTGTGCCCTACCTGTGGGATGCTCTGATCTACCATCCTTAGGTCGAGATCCACCTGTGCGGTTCGTTACGCTGCGTCGCAGGCAATGATACAGCCACATGGACGAGGCGAGGATGGTTGCTGCCGATAGTAACCGACTGGATGCGCTAGGCCGGTTCACCGTCGGGATCCTTTGCCAGGGGCAGGTCGAGCGGTACGCCAACAGATCTGTTGATCGGTATCTCTCAGTAGGCTCGGGAGAACTCGACTATGCTGGCAAGGCGAAGTCTAAACGTCGGGCAGGCGAAAGAAGCATTTCGATTCCAGGGTCGGCCCGGCGCGCTGCGATTGTGCTCGTTTGAAGAAAGAGCCCGCCAGAGCCAGCGGTCACACCACACTCGCCTCTTACCTCAGGGCGCCCTTCCCCGGCTGGGCGCCCGATGATCTGACGGGGCACCGGCCGCGTCAAGGGCGCCCTTCGGGCGGTCCTTCGGACTGGCTGCGCCACCCTTGACCCGACCGGCGTCCCGCACAGGCGAAGGCGCTGTCCGGGGAACGGGACGAAGAAATGGGAGGCACGAGGAGCCGCCGTGGCCGCCCCGGCCAGTCCGCAGCCAGTCCGCAGGATGGTGAGATACCGCCGAAGACGACGGCAGATGCCGCAAGCCATCCGCGCAGGTCACGCGGCATCCGCCGAGGTCGGCGAGGTTTCCGGAAGTCCCTCATAATCCGTCGGTCGTGGGTTCGAGCCCCACCCGCCCCACGCATTTTTTGATCATGCCTCTGGCCTGGGCGAATGCGGTTTGCGATCTATCGCTTGAGATCCAGCGATGTGGAACGGTGCTGGTCAGGACCTCAACAGCTGGTTCGAGCCCCGCCTGGACGACCACGTTGCGGCCATGCGAACCGCCTCCGCCTCGCCGAGGTGCTGGGCAGCGGCGACTTCGGATGACATCCGTGGTTGTTATCGGTAGTCGCTGGGTCATCACCAAGAACGTACAGGGCAACCTGTTCGCCGACGGCCTGGACGGGGACGAAGGGGGACGGTCACGTCCAGACGCCGTTCACGACCGTGGCCGCGGACGGCGGCGGTATGGACGTCTTCCGTGGCAGCGCCGTCGGCGCCGTGACGTGGAGGTCAAGGTCCTGATCGACTGCACCGCCGACGAGACCGAGCGTGTGCGGCGACTGCTCGACGACGTCTTGGGGATCGGCGGCCTGTTCGTGCGGCGGTGCGTGGAGACCGCCACCGCATGAGGGCCACACAGGCTGGTCGGACCCCGGGGCCGTTCGTCAACCGCGGGCATCGGTCGTGGTGTGTGGTGGGCGATGCTGGTCTGGCTGAACCTGACTATATCTTCGGCCGGTGCCGACCCTCATCTGGATCAATGGTCCGAACGCCGTCGGGAAAACCCAGGTCGCTCACAACCTGCACCGCAGACTGCCCGGAAGCTTCATCAGCGACCCTGAGCACCTCGGCTTCGCGATGCGTCGGATGCTCCCAAAGCCCCGCCGCAGGGACTTCCGCGACGTCCCCCTGTGGCGCCAAGCGGTCAGCGAGATGCTCCGCCTTGCTCTCCAAGGTCCCGAGAACCCGGTGATCGCGCCGATGACCATCCTCGATTCCGACCTGCTCGCCGAACTGACGGCCTCGACCCGCGCCGCCGGACACCGCGTCGCTCATGTCACGCTCCTCGTCGACCGCACGACAATGATCCGCCGCATCCACCGACGCGGTGAGACATCCCGTAGTTACAGTGCCCGCCAGCTCGACCACGCCCTCGACGTCCTGCAAGCCCCCGAGTTCGCCCGCCATCTCGGCACCGACACCCTGTCGATCTCCGCCGTGGCGGATGACATCGCAAGCCACGCCGGGTTCACGCTCGGCCCTGACACGTCAGGGCGACTCGTGCGACATGGACGCCAACTCGCCGTCCAGCTACGCCACATCCGCCTCAACGCTTGAAGATCAGCCGGCTGTCGCCAACCATCGCCGCCGCAAGCGCGTCAGAGCCGCTGGCCCGGCCGGCCCGGCGGCGGGCGAAGACCTGGTGCGCCGACGTGGCAGCGGCAGGGAGCATGGGACGTCGCCTGGTTCATGACAGGAAGCATTGAGGAGTAACTCAGAGCCGTGTCCGGTCGCGATCTTTCCCGGCGGTTCTACGAACAGGCGGTTCGGCCGCTGGCCGCGGGGGTGCCCCACGCTGCCGCGTTGCTCGGTGAGGGTTCCGAGGTGCTCGGCTTCGACGACGAGGTCTCCACGGACCACGACTTTGGCCCCCGCGTCCAGCTCTTCGTCCCGCCAGGTCTCGACACCACGCCGCTCGACGTCGCCCTGGAGAGGCTGCCGGCCGGGTTCGGCGGTTTCCCGGTTGTCTATCCCGACAGCGACACCGACACGACGGCCGGCCGCACCATCAGTAGGAAGAACCGTTCATCGGCCGCGCAGGTGGCCGCGGCGGCGACCTCGGCTCACGCATACTCACCGCCCGCGTCGCCCGCGACCTTGCCCGGATCGGATTCCTCCTCGAACGCCGCTGGGCCCCGTACAGCAAGTGGCTGATGACCGCGTTCGCGCAGTTGACCCTCGCGGACCAGGTCGGTCGGCACCTGCGCCACGCGCTCGACGCGACGCGGTGGCGGGAACGCGAAGCAGCGTTGTGCGCCACGGCCAGTCACCTCGCCGACGCCACGAACCGGCTTGGTCTGGCCGAGCCTGTCGACCCCGCGCCGCGCCGCTTTCATTCCCGGGACATCCGGGTACTCGGCGCCGGGCGCCTCACCCGTGCGCTGACCGATGCGATCAGCGATCCGTAGCTGCGAGCCCTCCTCACCCGGCTCGGACACCGACCCGACGGCCCGTTCGGCCATCTCCCCGGCGCGATCGACCAGGCCATCGACAGCGTCGAGGTCCTCACCCAACCGAGCCGCCGCCGCGACTATGCCCCCATGCTTGGACTCTGGGTGTGAATCTCGCGGCAAGCTGTCCGCGGAGTGGATCGGGCAACTCGGCGGCGCCGGCGACTGGACGCATGACCAGATGCACCTCGTGCGTCGGACTGCTTCGCGACGCTTCGGGTCGCGGCTGGGTGGTGGTTCGCGCGGCACGCAGGACGCCGGTGGGCGTCGCGCGTGAGGCGGTACCCGAGTCGTGCGGTCGTGGCTGTCTGGAGGCGATAATGGCCAGGTGACCGTCGACCTTCGTGACAGCCGGATCGCCGAGGTGTGCCGGCGCTACGGCGTCGCCGAGCTGTCCGTCTTCGGCTCGGCGGCTCGCGGCGACGACACCGACTCCTCGGACGTCGACCTGCTGTACGTGCTGGCGCCCGACTCGACGCTTGGCTTCGAGATCGTCGATCTCCGGGACGAGCTTGAGAAGATCGTCGGTCGTTGCGTCGACCTGGTTCCCAAGTCTCGGCTGAAATGGGTCATCCGCGATCGGGTGCTCGCGGAGGCTCGGGTCCTCTATGCGGCGTGATGAGCTGTACCTCGTCGACATGATCGAAGCTGCGGTCGCCGCGACGGCGTTCGTCCGGGACGTCGACGAGACCGCGTTCCTGGCGAGCGACCTGATCCAGAGCGCCGTTCTGTAGAAGCTTCTGGTGATCGGCGAGGCGGCCGGGCGAGTGCCGCCCGAGATCCGCGCGCGCTGGCCGGACGTGCCGTGGCGGTCCGTCACAGGCTTCCGCAACATCGCCGTTCACACCTACTTCGACGTCGACTGGTCAATTGTGTGGCGAATCGCCACGACCGCGCTGCGCGAGCTCCAGGAGCAACTGACAATGCTCCTCAAGGCAGAATTCCCGCTCGTCGCCAGCCAACCCGACCAGCCGTACTGACCACGGGCACATCGCCCTGGGTGTGGACGTACTGGCCGCCAGCCCCTCCTCGGCGCGGCCGCAGCCTGAGCACAAGCACATTCCGAGGCGGAATAGGAAGGTCGACACGACCACGATGCCCAACGATCACGGTCACCAGGGGGCCCGGAAGTGCCCGGACCGCCAGGCGTTCGGAACGCTTGTTCTCCTCGGTAGACGATGTTCCGGTCGGCACGATCACCGAGCATCGTCCCTGTTCGTGGCACGTGTGGCGACCGGCCGGACGGTGATTTCAGGGCCTTCAACCAAGTCAGCCGGGCCTGTGGACGTCGCGACGGCGTGAAATGATCTCGGCGGGGTCGGGTTGTGAGCCCGTTTGATCTTGCGTGGTGAGCGCGTAACTAAGTCTGGAGCCGGGAGCGGCGCGAGAGTTGCGTCCTGTCGCTGCGAGCACGCCGGCCAGATTCGTCCGGTCCCTGCCTTGCTCCCCGGCCCCGCCCCTGTCGATGAGTGGTCGTGAAGGAGCGGGCGGGCCGCAAGGTGCGGTCGGCGTCGGCGGCCGGGCCGTGCGCATGCCCGCCGTGCCCACCCGAGCCACCGTGCCCGTGCCCGTGGTCGTCGTCGCTCATGCATCCTGTCCTACGTCACCTGACCGCCTCCCGCGTCGGTTCGGTGGGGACCACCCATGGCCCGCTGAACCGACGCGGCGCGCGGATGCGAGGCCATGGGCCAGCGCCGCTGGTCGGCTGGCGCGCCGCCCATGCTCGGGGTGAGCGTGCCGCAGTCGGTCGAGGCCTCGGTCGGCCGTCAGTGTTTGACGAGGCGGTCGGCCGTCTCGCGGAGCGCGGCCAGACGGGCGCGGTACTCCTGCTCGTCGATCTCCCCGCGGGCGAAGCGGTCGGCCAAGACCTGCTCGGGAGACGGTCCGGCGGGCCCATCGGCGGCCGGAGGCGCGGCGGGTGGCCACATCGGGGGACGGCCGCGATCGCCGGCGTGGGTCAGCGCCCGTACCACCAGCACCGCCCCGATGATGAGCACAGCCCAGAACAGCAGCATGCCCAGGGACATCGCAAACCAGCCCCAGCCGCTTATTCCATGGCCGTCGTACCAGTACATCATCACTGTCACCTCCCGGAGCGAGCGGACGGGACGGCCCGAATCGGTCCCCACGCCGCGCTCCCTCCCGCTTCCAGAGTGCGGCGAGTCGCGCTGGAGCGCAGGTGCTGGATGATCCGACGTCGCCGGGTCAATCCGCTCACCGCCGTGTGCCCAATTGCCCAGCATGGTCAGCTCTGCGCCGAGCCGACGACGCACTGACCATCCACGCAGGGCCTGGGGCGAGGACCGAGAGGTCGCCGCGGGTTCGGTGACCGCTGGTCGGCCTACGTCGCGTCCACCCCGGCGTTCATCGCACGCCACCATCGCGCCGTCGCCGGGGACCGGGAGGAGGGGCCAGGCGGACAAGCCGTGGGGACGGCAGTCCCGGTAGGTCAGCGCGCCGGGCTCTTCCCCGATCCCGAGTCACCCCAGGCTTGTCGCATTCAGAGCGCGGCGCGGAGGGACACTTCGCCGGGTTCTATGCTGCGGCCGTCTGGACGGGGAGGCCGGCGAGGCGCCATTCCAGCATGCCGTCGGCCAAGCGTGCCGCGGTGCGTCTCTGGGCGTGCAGGAAGCGGACGGCGTCGTGGGCTAGCACGCAGTACGCGCCACGGCAGTAGGCCACGATCGCCGCGTCGGCGGGGATCTCGTCGAGCCGGTCGGTCAGCTCCTCCAGCGGGATGCCCAGCGCGCCGGGAATGTGGCCCTGGAGGTACTCCTCGGTCGGGCGGACGTCGAGGACGACGGTCCGGCCTGTGCGTACCTGTTCGAGCAGGTCGTCGCGGGTGACCTCCTGTACCGGTTCGCCGCCGTCGGCCGCGCCCGTCATGCCGAGGTAGGCGATGCGGGCCGCGTCCACGTCGGCGAGGTGGGCGTGGGCGACCGAGCGCAGGTGGGTGTAGAGGGCGGCGACGTCGTCGCCGGCCAGTGAGTAGTGGATGCGGGTGCCGTCACGGCGGGTGGTGACCAGGCCCGCTTGGCGCAGCGTCTGAAGGTGCGCTGAAGCGGTGGTCAGGCCGAGGCCGGCGGCGCGGGCGAGGGCGTCGACGCTGCGTTCGCCCTGGGCGAGCAGGTCGAGTAGCTCCAGCCGCTTGCCGCTGGCCAGTGCCTTACCCACCCGGGCGAACTGCTCGTAGAGCGCGGCTTTGCGGTCCCGATCACCCACAGCGGACTCCCACGGACTATATTCCAGTAATCTCTGGATTACTGTATAACCGGGGTGGCGGCATGCTGCCGCGGAGCTGCTCGGGAGGTCGGCATGGCAGCGATCGAGGTCGGGGCAGGGCTGGTTCCCCTCGTCGACGAGGGGCTGGGGAATTCGACCTACCTGGTCGAACTGGGTGACGGCCGGGCGCTGGTGGTGGACCCGAGCCGGGACCTGCGCACGCTGCGGGCCGCCGCCGACGCCCGCGGGCTGCGTGTCGCGTTCGTCGCCGACACGCACCTGCACGCCGACTTCCTGTCCGGCGCCCGCCAGCTCGCCGCCGACGACGGGGCCCGCATCCTGGCCTCAGCCGCCGGCAACCGCACGTTCCCCCACATCGGGCTGCGGGACGCCGACGACGTCGACCTCGGTGGGCTGCGGCTGCATGCGGTGGCCACACCGGGTCACACGGCGGAGCATCTGGCGTTCGTCCTGTTCGACGGCGACAGGTCGCTCGGAGTGTTCACCGGCGGGTCGCTGCTGGTGGGGGCGGCGGCCCGCACCGACCTGGTCGCGCCGGACCGGACCGAGGCGCTCGCCCGCGCCCAGTACGCCTCGTTGCAGCGACTGCTGGACCTCGGCGACGACGTCGCGGTGTGGCCCACCCATGGCGCCGGATCGTTCTGCTCCGCGCCGCCGGGCGCGGAGCGGACCACGACAATCGGCCGGGAGAAGGCCACCAACCCGCTGCTGCACGCCGGCAGCGAGGACGCGTTCGTCGCCGCGTTGCTGGGCTCGCTCGGTAGCTTCCCGCCCTACTTCCTGCGCCTCGGCGATGCCAACCGCCGTGGCCCCGCCGTTCTCGACGCGCCGCCTGCGCTGGCCTGCCTGGACGTGTCCCAGGTCCGGGCGCTGCTGGGTGAAGGAGCCGAACTACTCGACGTGCGCCCGCTGCCCGACGTCGCAGCCGGTCACATCCCCGGAGCACTGTCGATCCCGCTGCGGCCGGCGTTCGCCAGTCGGCTGGGCTGGCTTGCGCCGCACGACCGGCCGATCATCGTCATCCGCAACGCCGACCAGGACCCGGCAGAGATCCTCTGGCAGGCGCTGAAGATCGGCTACGACAATCTGGCCGGTGAGCTCGGCGGCGGCCTCAACGCATGGACGGCGGCCGGCCACCCGACCGCCACCATCCCCCTGGTCCAGCCCGGTCGGCTCGGCACAGCGCACGTCCTCGACAGCCGCCAGCACGCAGAGTTCACCGCCGGGCACCTGCCCGGCGCCATCCACGTCGAGCTCGGCGACCTGCCAGCCAGAGTGGATGATCTGCCCGCCATCCTGCCTGCGGGGCCGACGGTCGTGATGTGCGGGCACGGGGAACGCGCCATGGGCGCCGCCAGCCTCCTCCTGCGCGCCGGCCGCCGCGACCTCGGCGTCCTCGTCGGCGGGATGCTCGGCCAGGAACGCACCGTCCTGCCCCTGCTCGCTGAGAACACCTTCGGCCTGACCGCCTACACCGCCGCGCTGACCTACATCGTCGCGTTCGGAGTCACGAAGGCCGCCACCAACTACCTGGCCGGCGCGCTGTCGGACCGGTACGGCCGCAAACCGGTCCTGGTGACCGGCTGGGTGGTCGCCGCGCCCGTGCCGCTGCTGCTGATCTGGGCGCCCACCTGGGGCTGGGTGGTTGCGGCGAACGTGCTGCTCGGGGTAAGCCAGGGGCTGACCTGGTCCACGACCGTCATCATGAAGATCGACCTGGTCGGGCCGGCGCGGCGCGGGCTGGCGATGGGATTCAACGAGGCCGCCGGTTACCTCGCCGTCGCGGTTACCGCCCTGGCCACCGGCTACCTGGCAGCCCACCACGGGCTGCGCCCCGCCCCGTTCCTGGTCGGGATCGTCTACGCTGCCCTCGGCCTGGGCCTGTCCACCCTCGCCGTCCGCGAGACCCAGGGACACGCCCGCGCTGAAGCCGCCGGCCACCGCGCCCGCCCGGACGGGATGCACGACCACCTCCACGGCGGGCTCACCCCCGGCGGATCTTCACCCAGACCAGCTTCACCGAACCTGCGCTGTCCGCGGTCAGCCAGGCCGGAATGGTCAACAACCTCAACGACGGCCTCGCCTGGGGCCTGTTCCCCATCCTGTTCACCACCGCCGGGCTGTCACTGACCCGCATCGGCATCCTCGCCGCCCTCTACCCCGCCGTCTGGGGAGTCGGGCAACTCGCCACCGGCGCGCTGTCGGACCGCATCGGCCGCAAACGACTCATCATCGCGGGCATGGGCATCCAAGCCTGCGCACTTGCCGTGGTCGCCGCCGGACATAGCTTCACCGTCTGGGCGGTGGCCGCCGTCCTGCTCGGCGCCGGCACCGCTATGGTCTACCCCACCCTGCTGGCCGCCGTCGGCGACGTCGCCCACCCCGCCTGGCGCGCCCGCGCCGTCGGCGTCTACACGCCTCTGGCGCGACAGCGGCTTCGCCATCGGGGCGCTGCTCGCCGGAGCGATCGCCGACCTCGCCGGCATCCCCGCCGCGATCTGGACCGTCACCGCCCTCACCGCGGCGTCCGGCCTCGTAGTCGCCGTCCGGATGTATGAGACGCATACCCCCGCTGCCCAGCCGCGACGACAGACAGCACAACGAGAGACAGCACACTGACTGCGACGAGGCGCGGTCCGGGCCGGGGCCGCGCTGACCGGACAACGTCCGCCAGCAGCCGCAGCCGCCGCAGCAGCCGCCGTGGCCGGCGGCCCGCGCGGGCACCCTCACCCTGCCCGCCCTTCAGGAGGAACCGTGCCCGCCGTGTCTCACCCCATCTTCGCCCGGGTCTACCCGCGCCTCAGCGCGGCGTTCGACGCGGCAGTGGTCGCGCTGGTGCTGTGCACCGTGCCTGACCAGGCCGCCGCGCTGACCCGTTACTACGCAGATAGCGCGCTGCACAGCCGCACCGACGTCCATGTCCTCATCGCTACCCTGCTACCCGACACCGCACTGCCCCCACCACCCGCCCGCTGACCGGGTCCGCCACCGCCCCGCGGACCAGTCAGCGCAGCCCGGCTGGTCCGCGGTTACCGGACACCGAAACGCCTCACGGCGAGGCTGGACGGCGGCTGGTGAGGTGGCGAGCGAGCAGGGCGTCGAGGGAATACCGTCCCGGTCCGCCGATCAGGAGGAAGAGCAGGCCGAGGAGCATCGACCAGTCGGTGCGGGCGTCGTGCGCCATCCCCCAGAAACCTGACACGCCGAGGAAACCGGCCGGTTGCAGCTCGCGTAGCTTGGTCAGGACGATCGCGAGGCAGATGTCGACCAGCAGCGGCAGGCATGCCAGCCGGGTAAGCAGGCCGGCCAACAGCAGACAGCCACAGACGATCTCGATGGTTCCGTCGAAGTAGGCGAAGAACCCGGGCGCCGGAATACCGATCTTGTCGAAGCGGCCCGGGCCGAGCTTGTCCGGGAACAGGAACTTCTGGATGCCCTCGGGCACAAACACCGCGCCGACGAGCAGCCGGATCAGAATCGTCTCCGCCGGCCCGTCCGCCTTGAGCGCCCTGACGACGTCCGGCATCTTTGCCTCCCTTCTCCTGCTCCGGTGAGCTGCCCCGAGGCAGACGACCGGTCACGGTGACCGTGATGGCGGGCTATCCGCGCGGGGTGAACTGGGACAGCTCGTAGATGCCGAGCTTCTTTTCGGCCGCGGCGACCTGGGCGACGACGTCGGCGAAGCCGTCAGACGGCCGGCTTGCTCCAGAGGGAAAGACATACCGCTCCTCCACCTGCTCGTGGTAGTCCTCCACGAAGGTGCGAACGATCTGCGCGCTGGCCGCCAACGCCTGGACCGGCGGCGGCTCACCCACCTCCAGACGTCGAATTCGAGGAGATCGAGTACCGGCCGGACGCGCTGGTCTTCGGAGTGAGGTCGCTGCCCGTGAGCTGGTGAGCGCCGCGGCCGAGAACCAGCTAATCCCATGAGTCGTGTGTTCCATACTCATAAGTTCGGCCTCCAGGACTTCATGATATGTTTTTGCCGACCTCGGAGGTCGTATCTCTGTCTATGGAATCCGACCGAGTGGAGAGGCCTGATGGCGCGGGTGCCCCAGGACCGGCTCGATCCCGTACTGCGCCGCATGATCGCCGTGGCTCTGCTCGGCGGCTACGCCGCGCACGTCCTTCGCCCCCGTGGCACGCCACCGCTGATCGACCTGCGCCTGTTCGACCGCCCCGCGTTCGGCGCCAGCGTCGTGGCGGCCGCCCTGCTGCTGGCGCCGTTCGGGCTCGGCTCGGCGCTGGTCATGCCACTGGCCGGGCGGCTGTCGGACCGGCTCGGCTCCCGGGTGCTGGCGGTCGGCGGGGCCGAGCGTGTGTGAGGCCGGGCGTGCGTGACGGCGATCCGTCTACGACGGCTCGATCATCGAGTGGGCCGCGCGGGCCGACCTGCCGATGGAGGTCGGCTGAGCATGTCCGGCAGAACGTTGACACCGAAAGGCCACCGAACGTGACACTTCCCGACCTGATCGCGTCCGACGACACGGACGCCCGGCTCGCGCGGCTGGACGCCGAACGGGAGATCCTGCGGACCTTCACGCGGTTCTTCCGGCTCCTGGGCACCCGGCAGTACGAGCGTGTCGCGGCGGAGTGCCTCACCCCGGACGCCGAGCTCGACCACCACCTGCCGGGCCCGCGCCGGCTGCGCGGCCGGGACGAGATCACGCGCTACCTGCTCACCGAGTTCGCGGCACGGACCGAGATGGTCGCGCACGTTCCCGGCCTCACCGTCGTCGACTGGGACGACAACGGCGAGCCGCGGCTGTCCGCCTACACCACGGACTGGCACTGGTTCACCGCCAACGCCCGGCTGGGCGAGCTGCGTCCCGCGGACTGGACCGCGGTCGGCCTGGTCGAGGACGCCTACCGCCAGGAGGGCGGCCGCTGGCTCATAGCCCGGCGCCGGGTGACCCCGGTCGCGGGGCTGGTCGCCACCGGCTCGCCGCCGATCGCGCTGTGACGGGACGGAGCCGAACATCATGACGACCGCCCTTGACCGGCTCGGCCGCCTCGAGGCGGAGCGGGCCATCCTCGGGACGCACTTCCGCTTCTTCCGCCTCACCGACCTCAGTGAGTTCGAGCTGCTCGGCCGGCAGTGCTTCACCCGCGACGCGCGCATCGAGTACCGGATCATGCCCGGCCCACCGCAGCGCTTCGCCAGCCGTGACGAGTTCGTCGGCTTCATGCTCGCCGCCGGCGGCCACCATCGGTTGTCCGGGCCCACGATCGCCCACACCAGCGCGCCCCCCGACATCGACTGGAGCGGCGGCCAGCCCCGGCTCACGGGCTACGCGACCGTCTGGCACTGGGCCGCGACCCGGGACTTCGGAGGGCGGCCCCGGCCAGCGGACTGGACCACCATCGGGCTCGTCGAGGACGTCTACCGCTGCGGGGGGGCCAGTGGCTCATCGCGGACCGTCTCATCACCCCGGCCGCCGGCCTGGTCGCCACGGGCGCCTCGCCGGGCCCCGGCCGCCCCGCACCACGCTGAGCCCGCGTCACCGGGCTGGCGTTCCGCCGGATCCCGGCGGGATCCCACCGGATCCCGCCGGCCCGGCGGACGACGCGCCGACGACGTTACGATGAACCGATGAGCGCACCGCAGGCGCCCGTCGGCCGGCGACACGGTGACCAGCCGGATCTCGTGACCAGGCGAACATGGTGACCAGCCGGGCTACGTTCGCCGGCGCGGCCCCGCCGGTCGAGCGGGCGTTGTCGCGTGGGCGCATCGACAAACGGGCGGCGATCCTCGATGCCGCCTTCGACGTCTTCGCGCGCCGGGGTTACGAGCAGACGAGCGTGAAGGAGATCGCCGACGAGGCGAACGTCGCCAAGACGACGGTCTACAGCCACCTGGAGGACAAGGAGCACCTGTTCCGCCAGACGATGGCGGCCGCGGCGGCGGCGGCGCTGGCGGAGAACCTCGCCGCTCTCGACCGGCTCCGCGATCCCGGGGACGACCTGCGAGCGGCCCTGGAGGAGACCGCGGCGCGGATGCTCGAGGTGTGCTGCGGCCATCGTTCCCGGGCGCTGCGCTGGCTGACCTACGGCCAGGTCGCTCGCTTCCCCGACCTGATCGACACCGTCCAGGGGCGGACGTCCGTCCAGCTCGGTGAGGCGCTGGCCGACCGGTTCGCCCGGTTGTCTCTCACCGGGGGGCTCCGCCGCTGTGACCCCGCCGAGGCCGCCGAGCAGTTTCTCGCGCTGCTCGTCGGCCCTGTGGAGACCCGGAGCCGGATGGGCACCCGCGACCTTCCTCCGGAGGAGATGCGCGGGCTGTCCCGGTCCGCGGTGGACACCTTCCTCCGGGCGTACGAGCCGTCCTCCTGACGTACTTCCCGACGTCGTACTTCCCGACGTCGTAGCCGCCGGCTCGACCCGAGGTCCCGGCGGGACCTCCCCGTAGTCCGGAGTACGGGACCGGCAGCCTGCGGTCGGGACAGGTCAACGCTATCGGCCGGATCGGCCGCGCGGAGGAGGCCGCGCTGAAAGGCGCGCCGGTGCGGCTGCAGTCGTACACGATCCCCGGAGTCGGCTACACGCTCGGATTCAACAACGCCAAGCCGGTCCTGAAGGACGCCGCGGTGCGCAAGGCGGTACGTGGAAAGGCGTCTCTTGCCGCGCAGCGCGTGATCCATGCATTGTGTAGCATCCTGATTGCCGGCCGATTACTCCTGTGGTGATGATCCTGGACCCGGGCCGCGCCGAGTCGCTTCTTGCGTGATCGACGCCAGGATGAGGCGCCGACGCCGCGCCACCGGGCCTCGGGCTATCGCGCGCAGGCTCCGTGTCCGAGGCGAGGGGCAGCGTCCGACCCTCGGGGAACCCGGTGCGCTGGTGTGGCTCGCGGATCATCACCTCTGCCGTGCGAATGCCAGTCCGATGGGGCCAGGCGATGCACGTGCGTCGGGGTCGACCGTCA
>NZ_CDWTMG010000105.1:0-15210 GCF_977945845.1 Frankia sp. CcMO1 | reverse complement strand
GGCCGGATCCGCCAACCAGTCCGCGTCCGGAGTGATCGTCAACAGTGCCCGGCCGCCGCTGACCTGCTTCACAGCCAGCGTCACTGGGGAGGTGCTGAGCGGCATGTCGGTGCCGGGATACGTTGCGGCGTCCCATGCCGATGCCGGCAGGATCCGCGACACCACTTTCCCCTTGGCGTCGGTGAAGTCGATGCCGCCGTCCTTGGCCGACGCTGCGGTCAAGCCCTTGGTCTTCAACGGGATCGTCCACGACACCGCTCCGGCCGGGCGGTCCTTCAGGACCAGGAACTGCTCGAAGCCGCTGCGCTGCACCCGCATCCGCATGTCCAGCCCGGGCGCCACATCGGTGTACAGGACATCCGAACCGGACGCGGTCGGCTTGGGTAACCGCCCCGGCCACGCCACCGTCACCGACCGCGACCCACCCGCGGAAGCCCCCTCAGAGGCGGTGACCTCATCCGATTCGGAGGTGCTCGACGGGCCGGCGAACCGCAGCCCCAACGGATGCTTGCGCACCGCGACCGACCCGTCCGCCGCCTGGTCCAGCGTCAGATCCACGTCCTGCCACGCGCCCTGGGAGTCCTTAAACCGGATCTGCCCCGAGTGGGCTTCCACCGTCTCCGTGCCATCCGGATTCACCCACGTCGTCGACATCTCCGACCGCAGGCCCTCCACCTCAACCCGGCTCCCGGTGGCCCGCGCCGTCACCCGCGCCGACAACAGATCCGGCCGCGACGACGTCTCCTTCCCAGCAGCGGCAGCCGCCGCAGCCGGCGGAACGGCGGGAGTCGCCGGATCCTGCGCGGCCTGCGCCGGCGACGCCTGCGCCAGAGACGCCACCAGCACCGTCGACACGGTCATCACGGTCCATCGCGCGACCCGTGAAGAGGCCAGACGAGGCACAACAGAGCCGGTGAACACGAGTTGCCTCCCGCAACGGTGACCAGGGAGGCGGAGCCTAGGCAGCAATCCCACCCCCACCAAGATCTCCGTCACCACGTCACACGAACGGCGCAACACCAACGGCGTAACCCGAGCACGCGACCCACCCGGGCCAAACCGGCCGAGCAGCGGCATATGGACAGCGGCGCGGCCTGCGGTAGCCCGCACGCGTCCTCCGTTCAGGCGAAACATGCAGGGCTGTTCGCGAACCGATACACGCCGGGGTGAGGCGTTTTCGCGAGGTGGGCCGGTGGCGGGCCGCGTGCGGCGCGTCCGCCGGTTTCGCCCTGCTCGCGGTCGCGATCATGTGGGTGGGAGCGCAGCACAGCCGGCCACATCGGAAGCGGCAGCGCCCCCGGCTGTGTGAAGGCCACCATGCGCGTCGGGTTCGGCTTCGCCCACCCCGCCTCGGTCGTGAAGATCGCTGCCGCCTGACCTGTCCGATAGACCAGCGCGTCAACGCCACCGCCAGCCGTACGTCTGCGCGCGACTGGCGGCCCGATGGTGCGAGGGAGGGGCGTTCGTTACCTTCCGTCCCCATGACCGCACCAGCGCGCTACACCACGGGCGGCGTTCCCAACCAGCCCCGAGGGGACGCCGCCCGGTGTGCAAGCGCTAGCCCAGAATGAGCGAGACGCTGTTGCCCTTCTTGTCGAGCTCAGCGCGAGAGGTCGTGGTTTCGCCGCGATGCGAAACCTCGACCGCGTAGAACGGCACGTCGGGAACGGTCACGTCACCCAGGTACGAACAGAAGCCGTCGGCCACTAGTAGTACTTGATTAGGTTGTTCATGGTGGGACGGTCTGGTGGCAGGTGGGGCAGTTTCCGAGCCAGGTCGCGAGTAGCTGCTGTAGTTCGCGGGCGACGGCGTAGGTGGTCAGGTTCGGTTCTGCCCCAATGCTTTTCCCGTGTCGGGTCGTTGCAGGCGTTGGGTGGTGAGGAAGAGGTGGGCGGCGGTGACGAGGGTGACGTGGCGGTGCCAGCCGTTCCAGGAGCGGCCTTCGAAGTGGTCGAGGCCGAGGGCGAGGGCGGTCTTGAGTTCGCGGTAGTCGTGTTCGATGCGCCAGCGGGCCTTGGCGAGGGCGACGAGGTCGTCCAGGGTGGTCTCGGCTGGGAGGTCGCAGAGCCAGTAGTCGCTGGGTTCGGTGGCGTCCTGGCTGGGCCATTGGGTCAGCAGCCACGCCTGGGGGTAGGCGCCGTCGTCGTCGTGTTTCACCCCTCGCCCGGCAGGACGGACACCGGTGGCGGTGAACCAGCCGCTCATCCAGACCCGCTTGCCTGGAACGGAGCGTGCGGCTTCGCGCCAGCGGACCTGCCGGCGGGCGGGATGGGCGGCGGGAAGGGCGGCGGGATGGGCGGCGGGATCTGGTGTGGTGGCGAGCGTCTTCACGCTGACGGGGTCCTGGCGGTAGCGGGGTCGGGGATGCTTGCCGACTCCGGCGTAGGGCACCGGTTCCGGGACCGCGGCCGCGCAGTGGACGGTGGTGGTGGAGACGACGGCCACCACGTAGCGGATGCCTCGCTGGCTGAGTCCCGCCCGGAACGCGCCGACCTGCCCGTAGCCGGCGTCAGCCACCAGCACCTGAGGCACGGCCCTGTGATCGCCGTGATCGGAGGGTGTGTGGCCCCAGGACGCGAGTTCGTCGATCATGTCCAGCGCGAGCTGCCACTTCGGGGCGTAGCGCACCTGATCGGGGATCTTCGACGCTGCCCGGCGGGCGGCGATCTGCGCGGGCGTGGGTGGTGGCTTGCGCAGCTTCACCTTCGGTTCCCCGGCCACCCCCAGCGTGGTGACGCTGCCCCAGCGCTGGGACTGGCTGGCCAGGTGAGGGTTCACGGCCCTGCCCTGCGCGTCGGGGACCGTGGTCTCGTCCCAGGACGGAGGCAGGAACAACCGCCAGTCCAACACCGCCGAGGCCTTGTCCGTGGCGGCATGCAGGCTGACCGCGATCTGACAGTTCGCGACCTTGCCCAGCGTGCCGGAATACTGCCGGGCCACCCCCGGCGAGGCCTTGCCGTCCTTGGGGAAACCGGTGTCGTCCACGATCCACACATCCGGGCCGTCCGGGCCGACCACCTGCAGAGCCCGCTGCGCCAACCGCCGCCGGACAGCCGTGTAATCCCACGTCGAGGACGTCAGGAACTGCTGCAGACGTTGATGATCCGTCCCCAGCCGCGCCGCCATCGGCTGCATCGACTTGCGCTGCCCGTCCAACATCAACCCACGCAGATACGTCAGCCCCGTCGCCCGCTGATCCGAGCGAGCGAAGCCCACGAACATCTCCGCAGCGAAAGACTCCAATTCGCCCCGGACCCGTTGCAGCTCACCGGCATCCATGACCATGACTCAAACACAGTCCATGATCACAAACAATCGACACGCCGACGTAATCAAGTACTACTAGGACGTGTCCTGCGGATCTTCATTTGAGGTGGAGGACGATGCAGGCGATGAGGATTTCGGAGCGGTAGTAGGCGGCTCTTTTGGCGTAGCGGGTGGCGAGGCCGCGGAACTGTTTCAGCCGGTTGAAGCAGCGTTCGACGACGTTGCGGTCGCGGTAGCGGTCGGCGTCGAAGGCGGGTGGTCTGCCGCCTCGGGATCCTCTGGCTCGGCGGTGTTCTTGCTGGTCTCGTCGTTCGGGGATGGTGGCCTTGATCCGTCGGGCTCGTAGGGCGCGGCGGGTGGACGGATGCGAGTAGGCCTTGTCCGCCAGCACTCGTGCGACCGGGACCGCCTGTTGCCCGTCGTTCAAGATGCCGATGAGGGCGTCGTTGAGGATGCCGACGGGGTGACCAGGCTTCCGGTCCTGGATTCCCGGTTTCGTCGGCATGGTGGCGGCGTGGTCGGCGCGGTGACGGTGCCGATGGGCGTCGAGCGGTTGTCGCTGACAATCCGGCGTGTCCGGGGGTACGTGGTCCGGATCTGGGCATGGAGGGGGCCCAGAAGGTGGCGCGGATCTCAGCCTGAGCGCGTGGAAGTGAGCAGGCGGCCGCTGGTGATCATGGTGACCTGGTGCCAGGGCCGGGCGGTGGCGGTGGCGGCGGCGTCGGTGGGGTCGCTCAGGCGCAGCCGGCGGTGCAGCTCCTGGCGCTGTCGGGCGGCCAGCAGCGCGAGGTAGTCGATCCCGGTGAGCGCGCCGGGCCAGAACCGAGGCGAAGCGGCAGCGGCCTGTGCGTGGGCGCCGGCGGCGGCCCCGAGGGCCTGGAGCGCGGCCCGGACCGGAGGGACCGGATGGACAGGGGCCGGTCCGCTCGTCCAGCAGAGGCCGGTGTCCGCGCCGAGGGACCGCAGGACCGTCACGGCGGTGTCGGTCAGGTTCTCGACGCTGCGGGCGACGGATCGGATCCAGGCCCGGACGGTACTGACCGGGACGCCGATACCTGCTGCGACACAACGGTATCCGGATCCTTCAGCGGCCGCGGTCAGGGCCGCGCCGATGACCTCGACACCGTACGCACGTCGCGGCAGGTATCCGGCCGGCAGGAGGACCTGGGTGACACCACACACGCGGCACCGGGCCCGGTCCGGGCGCACCTGGACGCGTTCACCACCGCCCATCCGCACCTGACGTGCCCGCGCCTTCGACCAGACCCGCAGCGTCCCCTCGCAGCCACCCTGCGGGCAGGACACGGTCCCCGCACGCACCGCCGCGAGGGCAGCCGCCGGGTCGACCACGATCATCACAGCGCTCTGCTCCAGACACTCGCTCAGACTGTCGCGGAACGGCCGCGCACCAGAAGGGGCCAACTCGGGTTGCAGCCTTGCGCCCCGGCCTCATCGCACGCAACCGACCCCAGCGACACCCGATCCGCCCTGTCGTCGCCGTCACCACGCCGACGACATGAACGCCTGCTGCGTGTTCGCCAAGCCCGCGAACAGCAGATCCCCGTCACAGCAGGCCAGATCGGCACGCCGACGGTGCCGACCAAGAAGCCGAACCACGATCACGGACCCCGAAGGCGTCGGCACGCTGAACGACGCCTTCATCGGCATCCTCAGCGGGGTCCAACACGTGCGGAGCAGGTCGCCTGTCCGCGGTGCTCGACGGTCTCGGGGCGGGTGCATGGGCGGTATCGGCGGCGGCTGGTGGATGCGGCGATCGCGGGGGCCGCGGTGGTGCTGGATCTGCTGGTGCGGCGGTTCCGGTGCCAGCGGCCTGACTGTGCGGTGGTCACGTTCGCGGAGCAGGTGCCGGGGTTGACCAGTCCGCATGCCCGGTTCACTCCTGCAGCGGAGCAGGTGGTGGCCTCGATCGGGATGGCGCTGGCGGGGCGGGCCGGGTCCCGGCTCGCGGTCCGGTTGGGTGTGCCGGCTGGCCGGGACACGCTGCTGCGGCGGGTGCGTGCCGTCCCGGAGCCGCCGGTGGGGCCGATCCCGGTGCTGGGGGTGGACGATTTCGCGGTGCGTCGCGGTCACGTCTACGGCACCGGGATCGTGGACATCGAGGGTCGTAGACCGGTGGATGTGTTGCCTGGGCGTGACAGCGAGCCGTTGCGGGACTGGTTGCGGGAGCATTCCGGCGTGGAGGTGATCTGCCGGGACCGGGCCGGCGCCTACGCCGAGGCAGCCCGCACCGGCGCACCGGACGCGGTACAGGTCGCTGACGCACGGAGCCTCCCGCGCGCAGGTCGCGCGCAGACTGGGACTGGACCCGCACACGGTGCGGCGGTTCGCGAACGCCAGCGGCGTCGAGGAACTGCTGGTCAAGACCGACCGCGCCAGCAAGATCGACCCGTTCAAGGAACACCTGCACACCCGGTGGAACGCCGGCCTCACCGACGCCGCCCGGCTCACCATCGAGATCACCGACTTGGGGTACGCCGGGTCCGAGCAGACCGTCCGCCGCTACGTGCGCCGCTTCCGCGACGGTCGTCCCGCCCCACCGCCAGGGCCGGTGCCGCCGACCGTTCGCGACGTCACCCGGTGGATCATGACCCGGCCCGACCGGCTCGACCCGGACGACCAGACCGCGCTCAAGACCGTGCTGGCCCGCAGCGGCGAACTGGACCGGCTCGTCGGCCACGTGAACGACTTCGCCACCATGCTGACCAAGCTCGAGGGCCACCGCCTGGGCGCCTGGATCGCCGCGGTGGAAGCCGACACCCTCACCCCGCTGACCCGGTTCGCCACCGGCCTCCGCACCGACCTCGACGCCGTCACCGCGGGGCTGACCCTGCCCTACAACTCCGGCCCGGTCGAAGGCACCGTCAACAAGATCAAAATGATCAAACGGCAAATGTACGGACGCGCCAACCTCGACCTACTGCGCAAGCGCGTCATCCACCCGACCTGACCACCCGGACCACAAGATCAGCGACAGGGCCCTTTGAAGTGGCCATTGACAGCGACTGGACTCACGGCTCGATCGCCTCGAGCGCGAGACGCGCCGCCCGCCCTCCATCGAAGCTCCATCGGGCGTCAATCGGCGAAACCTACGGTGTCGACTTCTGATCGCCACGACCTGGAGGACAGGATCATGAACTGGACACGGCGGCTCCGATCGACTCGTTCACGGCGGCGCGCACTGCTTGTCGGCGCTCCGCTCGCGACCGCGGGCCTCGTCGGCGCGCTCTTGGTCGCGATCCTCGGAGTGGTCGCGCCGTCCAGCGCGTCGGCCGACCCGATCTACCGGAACCTTGGTCTGCGCAGCTGGTACTTCACACAGTCCTGCCTCGACGCAGACACCGGCCAGCTGGGCATGAACGGCGGTCGCGTCCAGGTCTGGTCCTGCAAACCCGAGGACAACATGCGCTGGCAGTGGGAGTTGATGAGGGACGGAAACTGGGAGATCCGCAATCAGGCCAACAACAAGTGCCTGGACGCCGCGACGCAGACGATCTTCAACGACGGCGGCAAGGTGCAGATGTGGGAGTGCAATAACCAGCCGCAGCAGCGCTGGAAGATCGTCGGCGACGGCATCTGGTCCGCCGTCAGCAACAAGTGCCTCGACACCAACATCTGGGAGAACCACAACGGCGCCACGGTACAACTGTGGACCTGCAACAACAGCAACCAGCAGAAGTGGTCGTTCCTCTATCCCTGAGCGGTAGCAGCTCCGTTCATGGGGTGGCCCCATCCTTGTACGGGTGGGGCCACCCTTGCCCACTCGAGCGGATTCGCTTCACTGCGCTTGGTGTCGAAGCATTATCCGCGTGCTCGACGGGCGGTCGCCAGGCTCGACGGCGAGAACGGCGAGGGCCACCGTGGCGACTAGGCGAGCGGGCGGGGTCCCCATCACGTCACCGACACGCCGCAGCTGTCGCAGCCCCAGTGCAGGCCCAAGACTGCGTTGATGCCTCCGATGCTGGTGTCGGCCGATCGGTCAGTGCCGTAGAGCGTCACGTTCTCACCTGACGGCCGGACGATCGCCACCGGCGGCGACGACGGCAACATCCGCATCTGGAACAGGAACGGGAACGGGCAGCCCCGAATCCTCCGCGGACACCGCGGACCGGTGTGGAGCGTGGCATTCCGTCCCGATGGCAGGCAGATCGTCAGCGCCGGACATGACGGCAGCGCGCGAATATGGGACACCGCCAACGGAGAGGAACTCGTTTCACTCCGCGGCCACGGGGCTTTCGTCGAACAAGCCAAATTCGGTCCCGATGAAACCCTCGTCACCGCCCACGGTGACGGCACCATCCGGCTGACGCGCTGTGGATCATGCGGGCCAATCGACCGCGTCCGGGTCGCCGAGCTGCTCGACCACCTACTCGCGCAGGTCATCCCGGACCGCGTCGGCATCCCAGACCGCCGCGTTCAGCAGCCGCTGCGGCCCCGCCGCGGCCCACGAACTCATGGAGCGCCTCACTTTCGATTCTCTCGCGGTTCGTCGTGGCTGACGGGTCGTCGTCGGGTCGCGCGCGCCGGGATCGTTGTTCGGTGACGTTGCGATGACCCGGTGGATACCCTCGTCCGGTGACCGGCATGTATCCAGAGATCGAGCCAGCTGCGAGTGGCATGCTCGACGTCGGGGAAGGGCATTCCCTGTACTGGGAGACGGTTGGCCGCGACGACGGCTTGCCCGTCGTGCACCTGCATGGCGGTCCGGGCGGCGGCGCCACGGCGCGGTCCCGACGCAACTACGACCCGGCCGCCTACCGCGCGGTCCTGTTCGATCAACGAGGCTGCGGCCGGAGCCGGCCGCTGGCCGACCGTCCCGGTGCTGACCTGTCCGGCAACACCACGGGGCACTTGGTGCGTGACATCGAGATGCTGCGCGAGCACCTCGGGATCCAGCGGTGGGTAGTGACCGGTGGTTCCTGGGGAGTCACCCTTGCCCTGGCGTACGCGCAGCAGCATCCCGACCGGGTCATCGCGATGGTGCTGGCCGCGGTGACGTCGGGTCGGCGTCTGGAGACCGAGTGGATCACTCGCGGCATGCGGCGGGTCTTCCCCCGGGAGTGGGACGCCTTCGCCGCAGGCGTCCCCGAAGCCGAGCGAGACGGCGATCTGTGCGCCGCGTACGCTCGCCTGTTGGCCGACCCGGACCCGTCGGTCCATCGCCGTGCGGCTCGGCAGTGGTGCCGTTGGGAGGACGCCCACATGTCCCTGGCACCCGGCGCCCAGCCGCATCTGAGCATCCGGGACGACACCTTCCAGCAGGTGTTCGCGCGCCTGGTCACGCACTACTGGAGCAACGACAGCTTTCTGGAAGACGGGCAGATTGCCGCGAATCTGCACCGGATCGCGCACATCCCTGCGACCCTCATCCACGGCCGCTACGACGTGTCCGGACCGCTGGACACCGCCTGGGACCTGCATCGCGCCTGGCCCGCCAGCCGGCTCGTCGTCCTGGACGACGCCGGGCACGGCGGCGACAGCATGTCCCAGGCCATCGTGACCACACTCGACGACCTGCGTCAGATCCGCTGAAACGCAAGAAGGCGCGAGCGCACTGTCCGGGCCCGGTTCGGACGAGTCGCGTCGAAGTCCGCAGGAGTGCACCTCGGCGCGGTCAGTTCGGTGGACCGCCGCGGACGATCTGACTGTCGTGGCAGCGGCTGATGCAAGAGGACAGATCCTGACCGGCATGGGTCGTAGCTTGCTGCACGTCCCGTCCACCACACAGGAGGCATCATGGCCGAGCAGGACCGCTACATCCCCGGAGTTCCGTGCTGGATCGACACCAACCGCAGCGATCCCGAGACCGCCGTCGCCTTCTACTGCGGCCTGTTCGGCTGGCAGGTCGAGGACGTCTCCCCGCCGGAGGTGCCGGGCCACTACTTCACGGCTCGCCTGGGCGGGCGTGACGTCGCCGGGATCGGATCCCAGCCCGATGGCGCCCCGCCCAGCTCCGCCTGGAACACCTACGTCTGGGTGCAGGACGCCGACGAGACCGCCAAGCTGGTCGGCGCGGCCGGTGGCAGCGTGGTCATGGAGCCCGTGGACGTCGCTGAGGCCGGCCGAATGGCCGTGTTCGCAGACACCGAGGGCGCCCAGTTCTGCGTCTGGCAGGCACGCCGCCATCGCGGCGCGACGATGGTCAACGAGCCGGGCTCCCTGAACTTCAACGAACTGCACACGCGTGACCCGGAGGCCGCTGAACAGTTCTACGGGGCGGTGTTCGGCTGGGAGCGGATCCCGGTCGGTGACGGCTTCGCCTGGGCATTGCCGGCGTACGGCGAGTTCCTGGAGCGGCGCACGCCGGGAATGCGGCAGAGCATGAAGGAGATGGGGGCGCCCGACCGCTTCTGGGAGGTGGTCGCGAGCATCAGTGCGATCACCGACACGGCCGCGCCCCACTGGAACGTGATCTTCGGCGTCGACGACGCGGACGCGATTGCGGCGCGTGCGGTCGAGCTGGGCGCTCGCGTGATCGCGCCGCCGTTCGACGCCACCTGGGTCCGCATGGCGGTCATCGCCGACCCGGACGGCGTGCGGTTCACCGCCAGCCAGTTCGTCCCCCCGAACGGCTGATCGCCGGCATGAACCGGTCGCGGCCTGCGCCAGGTCGGATCGCGCTGGCGGAACCTCCTAGGCAATCTCCTGCTGCAGGTAGTCGACGCCCTTGCCGACGGCTGTGCTCGCTGCCAGCGCGGCTACGAAGATCCCGAACGGTCCGAACAGGAGGGCGCCTGCTGCGGCGCCGGCGAGCATGCCGGCGCCGCCGGTGGCCAGGCCCTTGCCGCCAGCCCAGGCGTACTCCTCGACGGTGTGCTCCTCGTCGTCCAACGCCAGCTTGCCGATGTTGATCGCCGGGTCGACGAACAGGCCGGCGCCCCTGGTGATGGCCCTGGACGCAGCCTGGCCCCGGGCCACAGTGGTGGCCGTCTTGTGCGACGTCGCCGCGATGATCTGATGCGACGTCTGGCCCACTGCCCTCCGGGCGATGATCTCCTTGGCCAGTTCGCGGGCGGCCTTTCGGCGCGCCTCCTCGGTCACGTAGCCGGCCAGCGCCTCGGCGCCCGTCTCGATGAGCTCCCGGGCCAGCATCTCGATCGGATCCATAACTCCTCCTGGGTCCTATTCCGTTGATCTGGAGGGCCTCGGCGACGTCGCTGTGATGGAGGGCGGCGTGCTTCGCCATCAGGTTCTCGACGACGAAGCCGACCTCCCGACCGGTGCGCCGGGGTCCGGCCTCGACGTACGGCGCCATCTCTGGGTCCGCGCCTCGGTGTTCAGGCCGGTCTGCCGCTGCGACATCGAGCCCGCCGGCTTGCCGAGTGTGCGGGCCGCCATGCCCAGGTCATGCTGACCCCCTTCAGCAGCGGCCTTGCATCCCGTTGGGCTGACAAGACCTTCAGCTAACATGGGGCTTGCTACACCAAAGGACTTTCTTGGATGAGAGAATAAATGTTACCCAGATGGAGCGCAAGGTGACCGACCGGCATGGGAGGTTCGACGACATCGCCGGGCGACTGACCACGCGGGAGGGGCCGGACGGCGCGCCGGTGTCGAACGGCGTCAGCCGGTCGCTGCTGGGGGAGGTGCTGTCGCGGGTGGCGGTGAACACGCCTCCCGTGGCCTCGCGCGTCGAGATCGCCGAGGGGCGGATGCTGGCGAACCCCGCCACGTTGTCCGAGGGCAGCGTGAGCAAGGCGGCGACCGTGCTCATGCGCGAAGGACTGCTCGTTGAGGATCTGCCACGCCGGGACGACAGGGGCCGGCCCGTCCTGCCGCTCCAGCTCGCCGGACCGGGATGGTACTCCGTCGGTGTCCACGTCGGTTTCGACACCGGCCTCCCGCGCGAGGTCCGAGCGGTGGCGGTAACTCTGGCCGGAGTCGAGCGGGCCAATTGTCCTGTGCCGGTGGAGAAGGCAGCCGCGACGAAGGATCCGGTCGCCGCGCTGGTGGTGGCGATCGATCGGGCGGTCGCAGAACTGGGCGGCCACGAGGCGGTCCGTTCGTACGACCGCGACGGGATGGTGCGGATGCTCGGCGTCGGTGTCGTCATAGACCGGCCAGTTCACCAGGGGCGCGTCTTGGTCGTTGCGGGCTCCGTGGCGCCGCTCCGGAAGGGGCGCGCGGCCGGGGATGGCTCGCCCGAGGCAGGACGGCTCTGGGCCGAGTTGGATCTCGGCCAGCAACTCTTCGACACGCTCGGCTGCCCGGTGGTCGTGGAGAACGACGCGAACGCGCTCGCCGTCCGCGAGACCTATGCGAACCGGCTGCTGCACCGGGACTTTTGTCTCGTGCTCGTGGGGGACGGCGGGGTCGGCTCGGCGGTGGCGATCGACGGCCGCGTGCACCGCGGCGGCCGCGGGCTGGCCGGCGAGGTGGGGCACATCAGGGTGCCACGACCGGATGGTTTCGCCGACGACAAGCTCGCTAACGAGTGCTGGTGCCGGTGCACCGACCACGTCGACGTCTTCGCGACACCCGCCCGGCTACGCCTGGAACTGGGGCCGGACGGCGCGCAGCTGACGCCGGAGCAGCTGCTCGCCGTGGCGCGCCGCCCGCTCGACAAGGAGAGCCTTGCGGCCGCCGAGAAGTTCTACCTCGCCGGGCGTGCCCTCGGGGGCGGGCTGGCGGCAGTGGTGAACATCGCGGACCCGGCACAGCTGCTCTTCGTCCTGCCGCCGGTGTTCCGGCCGGACGAGGATGGCGAGCGGACGGTCGGAGGCCAGTACCTCCTCGGTGTGCTCGAGGAACTTGCCGAGCAGGGACTGGGCGACGTCTTCGACGAGTCCGACAACGAGTCCGACAACGAGTCCGGCAGGAGCGGCGGGCTGACGCTGCTGGCGCCGCACGTCTGGAACGCCGACCAGCTCGCCGAGAGCCAGGCGCGTGCGGCGGGCGTGCGGGTGTTCATCGAGTTCGTCGACCACCTGTTCGGCATCGACGGATGCCGCCCACCAGCGAACTCCGGGCGGTCGGGCTGGCTGCAGGACAACACGCCGTCCAACCGCTTCTCGGCGCCGATGGCGGCGGTGGTGGGCGGCGCGATCGGCGGGCCGTTGGCGCTGACGGCGGCGAAGGCCGCGACTGAGCTGGCGGTGCGGTACCTGGACCGCCGGAAGGAGACGAGAGGCACACGCTGACTCACCCACCACCGCCTGGCGCAGCCCTTCGGCATGCAGCGCGGTGCGGCAGGGTGTGGATCCGCTCGGTGATGCCCTCGACATCTCGGCAGATCCTGGGCCCTGGCCCGGCGTCAGTTGCCCGCGCCCGTGGTGCGTGTGGGCCTTTAGAGGTTCCGCGGATAGGGGGGTGCGGGCCGGGCGGGCCCCGGCATCCCGGTGGGCGGTGTTGTCGTCGTCGCCCGTGGCTCCGCCACGGGCTCCTCCTCCGCCTTGCCCACCGGGTGCCGGAACCCGCCCGACCCCGCACCCCCTATCTGGGGAACCTCTTATCGCGTGGCGATCGAGGGCCCGCGCAGGGTTACGTGGATGCTGCCGCCGATCTCCATGTCGACTCGGGTGCAGGTGGCTGTGCTGTCGGGCACTGCGGTGACCGGCCAGTCGTGCTGGTTGTCCAGTGCCCGCTTGGCGATTGCGGTGGCCTGCGCCAGGCTGGTGCATCGATCCGCGACCTGGGTTCGGAGTGTGTCTCGTATGTTGGCGATGGTCGTGGCTATCCCTGGTTCGGGGGGCTCGGCTGGATCGGACTGGCGATTGGGGTAGATGTTGACGGCTGCGCCGTCGGGGTCGGCCTGGGCGTACGAGCAGGGCGGCCACGGCTTGGGCGTCGTGTCGGTGAGGCGGTGAACCCTGGTGCGCCAGCGCAGCCCGAGCCGGTCGAGTTCGTGGCGTGCGAAGGCGGTCGCCTCGGCCTCGGTGTAGCACCGGGAGGACATGCCGTCGACGACGTCGTCCAAGGTCGCTTGCAGCTCTCGGGCCGCGCTGTCGTCAGGTGTCGCAGCAGGCAGGACGGTTGCGCCGCCCGGCACTTGCCCGCGCGGAGCTACGAACAGGATGCCGTTGTAGCGGAAGGCCACCGGATCCTCAATCGGCGGCAGCCCGGTCTGCTGTTGGTACCACTGGCAGTCGCTAACAGGGTCTCCGGTCAGTTCTGGGCCGCCGGACGTCTGCTGCCGATTGTCCGTGATCGGGTCGACCCAGCGGGCGATGCAGGTCAGCCCGTCCGTACGGCCGGTGGGACTCCAGTGCTCGTAGGCCGCGTACGCGGCGCCTCCGCCGAGCAGTGTCAGGGCGAGCGCGGCGGTGGCGAGCCCCCGGCGGCTGCGCCGGCGTGGTGACGTCGAGGTGGCCGGTGGCCTCGGATTCGTCCTCGTGATTCCTTGCTGTATGGCGTCCAGCGCCGATCGGTCGACGCGGCAGAGCGCGTCGTGCGACACGGGGTTCGCGTTTCGCAGTTGATCGAGTGGGTCTTTCCTCGTCATGAGCCCTCCTCCACGCCGGGACGACACTCGCGGGTCTTGGCCCATCCGTTCGGGACGGGTCCGGTCGGCGCCGTAGGCCTCACCAGTCCCGAGTCGCTCTCGCGGTGGATCTCTGAGGTCAGGGTTTCCATCGCCTGGCTGAGCCGGCGCCGCGCGCGGTGCAGTCGCACCCGGACGGTCGCACGAGACACCCCCAGCACTGCCGCGATCTCATCGCGCGCCAACTGCTCCCACGCCACCAGGCGAAGCAACTCCTGGTCGTCCTCCGCCAGCTGCCGCAGGGCAACCTCCACAGTCGTCACCTCCTCGGGGACGGGAGCCGCCGCGACGTCGGCCAGAGCCCCGCGCAGACGGTCCGCCAACGCGTGCCGCCGGCGTTCGCCGCGGTGATGGTTGGCCAGTACACGGCGGGCGACACCGAACAACCACGGCCGTGCCTGACCGTCGCCCGGAACCTCGTCGAGTCGGCGCCAGGCCACCAGGAATGTCTCGGCCACCACGTCGGCAGCGTCCGAAGGGTCGGCGACGCGACGGACGGCATAGGCCAGCAAGGGCAGATGACTCTCCTCGAAAAGCCTTGCGAACCGGTCTTCCGCTGCGCTCACGGTCCTCCTCTCAGTGGGGAAGCCTCACACGACCCACATGTCCAGGCGATCAGCGAGCGTTTCACAGCGGCGCGAACTCCTCCCCAGCGACCAAAGCGGATGAAGGGACCAGCCCCAGATGCCGGCCGGTCCTCATGTCGCCGAGGCCGTAGAGAGCGCGCGAGGCGCAGACTGTACGGGGAACAGTCCCCGGGAGGAGCCCCGCAGGCGCTACTGCGAATGCGCCCCCGGCGCAGAGACGTCTGACAGTCTTGTCGCGGTCGGCGGTACCGGTCGGTGGTACCGGTCGGCGGGAGCCGTCTGCGCAGGCATGCGGAGCAGGCAGACGTCCTTGGGGGCATTGTGGATCGACGCCGGGGGCGGCGGTTGCTCATCGCGCTCGGAACATCGGCTGCCGGGCTGGCCCTCGCCGGTGCCGGGTGGTGGGCACGCAGGTGCACTCGGGATCGTTCGACGGCCAGGTCGGCAAGGCGAACATCGCCGCGTTCGACCTGGCGCTGTTGTTGGCCCTCGCTGGTGTCTTCCGCGTGCTGGTGCTGCTGCTGCGCCGGTCGCGATCCGTGGCCGGAGCGGTGGGCGGTGCCACGCCCATGGACCGCGCGACGGCGTTCCTGGCGGCGAGCGTTGCGCAGCACTGGAACACCCAATTGAAGTACCCCCTGAGAATTCTGTCTCCGCAACCGATCCGGGTTCGGTGGGACTACGGTCCGCCCCACCTCGTGCCGCACGAGGCTCTGCCGGTCGGCGGCCGGCGGGCCCGCCGACGAGAGACGTGAGGCAACAGGCTCCCGAGGCCGACCCTCACCCTTGTGCCACGGCCGTCCGAGCAATCTCGCGACTCGCTGCTCCAATTCATCGAGTTGATCTTCATCCAGTCCT
>NZ_CDWTMG010000104.1:14456-15573 GCF_977945845.1 Frankia sp. CcMO1 | reverse complement strand
TTCCTGGGCCTGGATGACGAGTCCGGACCAGTCCGCGCCCTGGCTGCGGGCGCGTTCGGCGAGAAAGAGGATTCCGTTCGACAGCCAACTGCTCGGCCGCACGGCGGATGCGGCGAGCGCTCTGGTCGCGAGGATCTCGGCCTTGTCCAGCTCGCGCGCGTGCATCGCCGCGGATGCCTGGTAAAGGCGGACGGCGGCGAGAGCACCGGACGCCCGGGAACGGTTGAACAGTTCGGCTGCCTCGCTCAGCCGCTCATTTCCCTCGTCCAATGCGCCGGCGGCGACGAGTGCCGCACCGCCGAATGTCGGCAGATACCCAGGATGGATACCGTCCAGGCTGTAGCCCACCGCACCTGCCGGGAGCTTTGCCGCGACCGATCCCGCTGAGCGCAGCACGGCAACGATATCGTCGGTAGGCAGGTGGCACGCGGCCATGATGTGCGCCTCGGTGGTCATCGCCAGGATCGCGGTGTGCGCGTGTGGTGCCGTGGCCTGGGCCGCCCGCGCCAGCGCCAACCCGTCGCGGGTGCTCTGGAAGGAATAAGCGGCGAGTTCAGCCAACACGACTCCGGCGTGGGCGGCAGTCGTCGCGTCTCCTACATGTTTCGCGAGGACAAGCGCCGCCCGCGCCGAGACTGTGGCCGGCCTGGCCATGCCGTTGTCACCCTGCGCCACGGAGGTCATGAGAAGAATCCGGCCATGTGCTCGTATCCAGTCCCGGCGCAGGGCTGGGCCCAACCGCCATCGGCCGACCGTCTGCGCATGGTGCTCCAGCGTCGCGAGGCGCTCGACCAGGTCGGCCGGTGCGGTGGTCTCCCAGCGGCGGGCGAGGGTCTCCAGACCGGTCTCGACCTGGTGTAGCGCCGCGCGGCTGTCCACCGCCGTGGATGTCATGCCGACCGCCTCGGCGGGCCCGAGGACGCCGAGTAGCGCGCTCGTGGTAATGATCGTTCGGCGGTCCGTCGAGGCGTCCATATGGTACTCCTGACGATCGCGACCTGGCGGACCGGGCACATGTCCGGCGTATGCGCACGCGCAACCATTGCTGTTCTCCGCCCGAGGGTCTCGACACAGTAAGGTCACGATAACCGGGTACGGGGCACTATGTCGCCGCTGT
>NZ_CDWTMG010000104.1:0-14200 GCF_977945845.1 Frankia sp. CcMO1 | reverse complement strand
TTCATTACGTCCCCTGTGGGTTAAGGTTTGGACTTTTTCGCTGGTTCGCCCTTCCGTACCGGGCGCGTGCGCCAGAAGCCGCCACTCCCGAAATCGGGGCCGGGCTACGCGGATCTGTCGGAAAGCCCGCGCAGCGCCTGGTGCAGATCGGCGACGAGGTCGTCCACCGATTCGATCCCGACCGAGAGCCGAACCAGGTCCGCGGGTACCGCGAGCGGTGAGCCCTCCACCGAGGCATGGGTCATGCTCGCCGGATGTTCGATCAGGGATTCCACCCCACCCAACGACTCGGCGAGAGTGAACAGCCTGGTCCGGCCGCATGCCTCCACGGCCGCGCGGGGGCCGGCCCGAAGGGTGAACGAGACCATTCCCCCGAAGTCACGCATTTGCTTCGCGGCGATGCCGTGACCCGCATGCCCGGTCGAACCCGGGTAGCGGACGGTCCCGACGGCGGGGTGCGTGGTGAGCTCGGCCGCGATACGCCGAGCGTTGTCGCAGTGCCGGTCCATCCGAATGGGGAGCGTCTTGACACCGCGCAGTACCAGCCAGCTGTCGAAGGGGCCGGCGACGGCGCCGGCCGCGTTCTGCAGGAATCGTAGCCGGGCGCCCAGGTCCGGATCGCCGACCACGAGCGCGCCGCCGACGACATCGCTGTGGCCACCGAGATACTTCGTCGTGGAATGCACCACCGCGTCCGCACCCAGGGTCAGTGGCTGCTGCAGGTAGGGCGAGGCGAACGTGTTGTCGACTGTTAGCAGCGCCCCCGCGTCATGCGCCAGCGACGAGAGAGCGACGATGTCGGCGATGGACAGCATGGGATTGGTCGGGGTTTCGCACCACACCAGCCGCGTGGTGCCCGGACGGATCGCGACTCGCACCGCATCGAGGTCGGTGAGATCGACGCTGGTGTGGTCGACGCCCCAGTCGGCGAGCACCCGGGCAATGAGCCGGTAGGTGCCGCCATAGGCGTCCGCCGGGATGATGACGTGGTCTCCGGGCCGGCAGACAGTTCGCAGCAGGGCGTCTGTCGCCGCCATGCCGGAGGAGAAAGCGAGGCCGACCGTCCCGCGTTCCAGTGCGGCGAGGCAGGTCTCCAGCGCGGTACGGGTCGGATTCGCCGAACGACTGTACTCGTAACCGCTCCGAAGCCCACCCACGCCATCCTGGGCGAACGTCGAGGACTGGTGGATCGGCGTCACCACCGCTCCCGTGATGGGATCGGGCTCCTGGCCGGCATGGATCGCGATGGTCTCGAATCCCTCAGTGGGCTGCTCCATAGGCATGGCGCCACGCTAGGGCCTCCTCGATGATCGGTGCCGATCTAGCGGACGGCCAGGAAACTCAGCAGGTCGGCACGGGTAAGGATGCCGACGGGATTACCCTCGTCGTGTACCAGCACCGCGGGTTCGTCCCCGAGCACCGCGACGATCCGGGCCAGTGGCTCGCCGGTACCCACCATCGGAAGCGACGGCGACAGATGATCGGCGACCGAATCGTCGATGGCGGACCGGTCGGCGAAGACCGCCGCGAGCAGATGCCGCTCGATGACGGAACCCGCGACCTCCGCCGCCCGCAGGGGCGGTTCGTGCCGCACCACCGGCATCTGCGACACATTGTACTCGCGCAGGTAGGAGATGGCGGCACCGACTGTCTCGGCCGGGTGGACATGCACCAGATCGGGGGGACCACTGGTCTGTTCGGTCTTGTTCCGCAGGACGTCCGAGACGGTCGGCTCGTTCGACGGTGGCTCCAGAAAGCCGTACTCGTACATCCATTCGTCGTTGAAGATCTTCGACAGGTATCCGCGGCCGGAGTCCGGAAGCAGGACCACGACGGCGTCGTCCGGGCCGAGCTCGCGAGCGACCCGGAGGGCGACGACCACCGCGAGTCCGCCTGACCCGCCCACCAGCAGCCCGCATTTCCTGGCCAGCTCGCGCGTCATCAGGAACGAGTCGCGGTCGCTGACCGCCTCCACCCGGTCGACGACCGTCTTGTCGTAGGTCGTCGGCCAGATGTCCTCCCCGACGCCTTCGACGAGGTAGGGTCGGCCGCTGCCACCGGAGTAGACCGAACCCTCCGGATCCGCGCCCACGATCTGCACGGTTCCGCCGGACGCCTCCTTGAGATAACGGCCGACTCCACTGATCGTCCCGCCGGTCCCGATGCCGGCGACGAAGTGGGTGACGCGACCGTTCGTGGCCTGCCAGATCTCCGGCCCGGTCGTAGCGTGGTGCGCAGCGGGATTGTTCGGGTTGGAATACTGATCCGGGCTCCAACCACCGGGAGTCTCGCGGACGAGCCGGCGGGCCACCGAGTAGTAGGAGCGGGGGTCGTCGGGTGCCACTGCTGTCGGACAGATGACGACCTCGGCGCCGTAGGCGCGCAGGACGGCCCGTTTCTCTTCGCTGATCTTGTCAGGCATGGTGAACACGCAGCGATAGCCCCGCCGGGCCGCCACCAGGGCCAGACCGACACCGGTGTTTCCGCTGGTAGGTTCGATGATGGTCCCACCAGGCGGAAGCAGCCCGGCCTCCTCGGCGGCGGAGACCATGGTCAGCGCCACCCGGTCTTTCACCGATCCACCGGGATTGAGGTACTCCAGCTTTGCCAGCACCGGCGTCGGCGTCGTCTCGATCGTCGGTGTGATCCGGACCAGCGGTGTGTTTCCGACGAGATCGATCACGTGGTCGAATGCCTGCATATCGGTCATCCGCGCATCATTTCCGCTCTCGAGAGAGGTAACCGGGGCAACACCTCGTGTCCACGGCAGGCGGGAGCCGGTTGAGCTGCCCGAACCGGATCACCTCCTGGATACCGACGACCGTGGCCGGGACGCTGCCTGTGCCCGGCGGCGGCGTACGTCACCTGCGTTCGTGCGGACGCGACATGCCGGCATGGACTGCTGCCACGACAGTAGCGAGCCGGGCCGGAACGTGCCGGGCCGCGTGGCATCCACTCTGTTTGCGATGGCATCCCGGGGGCAGATCGTCGTGGTGTACCTGACGGTGCGTCATCGCGAGTTCCGATGACCGTGCCCGGACGACCGTGCCCGGACGACCTGGACCCGATTGGTACGATAAAGTTCAGTGCTGATCGACGAGTGGCGTCAGGAGTGGCGTCGATGTTCCCGGCAGGCTTGCCATCGGCGTTCACCACGATCCCGGTGTCGGAGATCCCGGTGTCGGATCGGGAGAGAGAGCGGGTCAGCTCATGCGCCTCGTGCTCAACGTCATCTGGTTGGTATTCGGTGGTTTCTGGCTCGCCGTCGGTTACGCCCTCGCGGCGCTCGTGTGCTTCATTCTCATCGTCACGATCCCCTTCGGGATCGCCGCTCTGCGGATGGCGAACTTCGCACTGTGGCCGTTCGGACGGCGCATTGTCGACCGACCCGGCGCTGGCGGGGCGTCTCTGATCGGAAACGTGCTGTGGATCCTTCTGGCCGGTTGGTGGTTGGCACTGGGACATCTCACCACCGGCCTGGCACTCTGCCTCACCATCATCGGTATCCCGCTCGGCCTGGCGAACTTCAAACTAATCCCGGTCTCGCTGCTGCCCCTGGGTAAGGAGATCGTGGACGTCGACACCCCCGCCGTCGGAGCTCGCGCGGCATTCTGAGCCGCTGCGGCAGGTCGAGCGTGCTCGGACCGTGCCGCGCCGTCGCGCGAACAGAACGCCGGCTGCATGATCACAACGGCATGATCGACTAGGGCGTCCCGCTCCACCGGTAGCGTCGCCAGCATCGCATACGTGCTTATACCGGTCTCATATCAAGCGTCGCTCGCAGATCGGAGCATTCCGCAGGCGGCAGCAGGCCTACAATGGTGTAGTAGATTCGATGGTGTGGAATGTGCGCGCAGGCCAGGGTGAGGCGGAAACCCCTGGGGATCCCGAGGAGGTAGGTGAACTCATCGTGGACATCTGGGATGACCTTGCGCAGCGTAACAACGCTCACCTGCGGGAACTATTCCTGACCGGTGACCTGGTAGCCGGTGACCTGGTAGCGGAAGGCCCACAAAACGCGATCTTGGGTTCGTGGTGGCGCAGCCAGGTACTGAACGTGAGCCCGGACCGGTGCTCCCCCGTCTATGATCCGGATCTTGACCTGGATACGCGCCTGGTCCGCGCGGCCGACCCGGTGCTCGACCGACTGGCATCCACGATCGCCGGGACCTGGGTGTGCGTGTGTCTCACCGACGACCAGGCAAGAATACTGGCGCACCGGGTCGGTGAGGCATCCTTCGGCCTACACCCTGGGTTCTGCGTCGCCGAGCACCTGGTCGGCACCAGCGCCGTAGCCCTCGCACTCGTGGAAAGGCGCCCCGCCCGGGTCTCGGGCGCCGAGCACTTCGCTGACCTCTACCAGCCGGACGCGTGCATATCCGTTCCCGTCCGCGACCCCCTCAGCGGGCGCATCGAGGGCGTGTTCAGCCTCATCTGCAGGCTCGCCGAGGCGAATCCGTCGGCGGAAGCCATGGTGGGGGAGGCTGGCCGCGCCATCGAACATCGGCTGCTGGAACAGGCGAGCGAGCGGGAACGGGCCTTGCTCCTGGCGTACCGGCAGGCCAAACACCGGATGCGGATACCGGCTGGCGGCGCACAGTTTCCGCTCGATCTCAAGGCCGGGTCCGGCATCGAGATCGAGCGTGATATTCGGCTGGTTTTGCAGGAGAAGGCCGCTGAACTGATCGCAGCGGGCCGCCCGACCGTCAGCGAGGTATCCTTGCCGCACGGTCAGACCGCCACGCTGGTGTGCAGGAAGGTACAGACGCATTCCGCGGTGGCCGGACTGGCCGTCGAGGTCGCCTTTCCCTTCGGGCCGCCCCGTCGCCTTATGACCAGCGCCGCGGCCGTGGCAGGGCACCTCAACAGCCAGCCGCAGGGGGCCGACGCCGGTGCCCCGTCGGCGCCGGGGCTTTTCCTGCCGTATGCCGCGCTCGGCGCGCCCAGGCCGATGCCGCGCCCGCCGGCCAGTGCACTCGACGCCACCCCCCCGGCCAGTACCCCCCCGGCCAGCCGGCAGCCCGCCATCGGCGCGTCGCTGCTGGCCATCGGGGAACAGGGAATCGGCCGTCTCGCGGTGGCGGCACGGCGACGCCTCACCCTGCTGTACGAGGCCAGTATGCACATCGGGACCACCCTCGACGTGACCCGGACCGCCGAGGAACTGGCCCAGGCAGCCGTGCCCGAACTCGCCGACGTCGTCACGGTGGACCTGGCGGAGTCTGTCCTGCGGGGCGAGGACTCGCTGCATCCGACCGCACTGCTGCGTCCGAACGCACTGCTGCGCCGCGCCGCCCTGCACGGCATCCAGGAAGGCCTCGCCCTCTACCCGGTCGGTCACCAGATCAGCTTCCTGCCCTCCACGCCGCAGGCCCGGTGCCTGGCCAGCGGGCGGGCGGTGCTTGATGCCGACCTGCACGCCGCTCCCGGCTGGCAGGCCCAGGACCCCGAACGCGTCGAGCGACTCCTCGCGCAGGGGATCCACTCGCTCATCACCGTTCCCCTGTCCACCCGCGACGTAATGTTCGGGGTGGCCAGTTTCTACCGCTCCCGGCAACCAGAGCCCTACGAGGACGACGACTTGGCCCTGGCCGAGGAGTTGGCCGCCCGCGCGGCGCTGTGCCTGGACAACGCCCACCGCTACACCCGCGAACGACAGCTGCACCACCAGGCCCTGCACGATCCGCTGACCGACCTGGCGAACCGCACGCTGTTGACGGCCCGACTGCAACGCGGACTTGCCCGGCGCCTCCACGACAATACGCAGGACAATACGCAGCTTGCACTACTGTTCTGCGACCTCGACGACTTCAAGAGCGTCAACGACAGATTCGGGCACGCGGCCGGCGACGACCTGCTTCGCGTAACCGCGGATCGGCTGACGAGTTGCGCCCGTACCACCGACACGGTTGCCCGCATCAGCGGCGACGAGTTCGCGGTCCTACTGGAAGGTGGCTGCGTCGACCCCGAGTCCATCGGGCGGCGGATCCTGGAAACACTCCGCGTACCCTTGGTACTCGCCGGAACGGTTCATACAATCCAGGCCAGCATTGGGCTGGTCGTTGTCGACCCCGGCACTCAGGCCACTGCGGAAAGCGTGCTGAAACAGGCGGACTCCGCCATGTATGCCGCAAAACGGCGGGGTAAGGGCACCCTGGTGGTGTACCGGCCGGAGCTGTGCCCCGCCAGCGCCGAGGATGCCCTGCGCACCAGCCTCACCCACGCCGTACGCGGCGAGGATGGCGGCGCTACCCTCGACGTCAGCTATCAGCCGATCATCGAGCTCCACACCGGTCGGACCGTCGGTGTCGAGGCGGCGCTTCGGTGGGACGACCCGTCCTCCCGACCCGCTCCCCACCACCGTCTCATCCCCACCGCCCAGCAGACCGGGCTGGCCCCCGCCCTGGAGCACATCCTGCTCGACCGGGCCTGCCGTGACCTCGGCCGCTACCGAAGCACGGGCCATCCGGAGGTGGCCCTCCACATCCCCGTCTCGATCATCGATGCCGCTGACGCCTGGTTCACGACCGAGGTGGTCAGTGCCCTGACCGTCCACCACCTGCCACCCGATGCTCTCGTGCTCCGCGTCGTCGGCGCGACGCACCACACCGATCAGGCCGCCCTGCGGGCGCTGCGCGGACTGGCCGCACGAGGCATCAGGCTCGCGATCATCTGTCCCAGCGCCGAGGACCTCTCGTTCGATCCCCTTCTGCCACTCCCCGTCCAGATCATCGTGCTCGACGCCACCGCCACCCGGCAGCTGACCGAATCGCTGACCGACGGCCGCACCCCCGGGGAAGAAGAAAACGACGGCACGTTGCGCACGGCGTTCCTCGCCACCATCCGCGGGCTGGGCATCTCACTGCTGGGCACCGGCATCACCGACGCGAAGCAGGCCGCCACCCTCGCGCACAGCGGCTGCGACCTCGGCCAGGGCAACCTCTTCGGCGGACCCGCACCGCTCGCCGACATCCCCGGCAGGTATCCGGCATGAGGTAGCTGCCATGTCTCCAGTGCGTGGCACTGGCCCCCAACTCTCCAGTGCGTGGCACTGAAAATGCCTTGACCTGATGTTGGGTTGACGTCGTAGGGTCGCAACACGTTTGCAATGTGGTTACCCACCGTTGTCGCGATCTACCGGTTCGACCACCAGCCGCCACCGAGAGGGACCGTATGCTGATCCGACTTCTGCGGGCTCACCTCGGCCCCTACGGCCGGCCGATCTCGATACTGGTCCTTCTGCAGCTGGTGGCGACGATCGCCATGCTCTACCTCCCCACCCTCAACGCTGACATCATTGATCGTGGAGTGGTCATCGGCGACACCGGCTACATCATGCGTATCGGTGGACTCATGCTCGGTGTCAGCGTCGTGCAGATCGTCTGCGCCGGCGCCGCCGTCTTCTTCGGAGCCCGGACGGCGATGGCGCTCGGTCGGGATATCCGGGCGTCGGTGTTCGACCGGGTCCAGTCGTTCTCAGCGCGGGAGGTCGGCCGCTTCGGTGCGTCCTCACTGATCACCCGGGCCACGAACGACGTGCAGCAGGTGCAGATGCTGATGTTGATGAGCTTCACGCTCATGGTCTCCGCGCCGATCATGTGCCTGGGCGGCATCATCCTGGCGGTCAATCAGGACGCCGGGCTCTCGCTCCTGCTCGTCGCGATCACTCCGGTCCTCGCGGTGATCATCATCTTGATCGTGCGACGGATGCGGCCGCTGGGCCGGGCGATGCAGGAGCGCCTGGACACCGTCAATCGGATCCTGCGGGAGCAGATCACCGGACTCCGGGTGATCCGCGCTTTTGTCCAGGACGATTATGAGCGGCGCCGGTTCGCGGTGGCTGACGCCGAACTGACCGACGTCTCGTTGCGGTTCGGTCGACTCATGGCGTTGATGTTCCCGCTCGTGCTCACCGTGGTCAACTTCTCGAGCGTGGCCGTGCTGTGGTTCGGTGCTCACCGTATCGACGCCGGCCAGATGCAGATCGGCGCGCTGACGGCCTTCCTCAGCTACCTGATGCAGATCCTGATGTCGGTGATGATGGCCACCTTCATGTTTATGATGATTCCCCGCGCCGAGGTGTGCGCGGAGCGCATCCAGGAGGTGCTCGAGACCGACTCCACGGTCCTGCCACCGCAGAACCCGGTGCGGGAGTTGCGCCGCCACGGTGACCTGGAACTGCGGGGCGTTGGGTTCCACTACCCGGGAGCGGAGGCGCCGGTCCTGCGCGGAATCAGCCTGTGCGCCCGGCCGGGTCAGACCACAGCCATCATTGGCAGCACCGGTAGCGGCAAGACGACGCTGCTCGGTCTGGTCCCGCGGCTGGCCGACGCCACCGAGGGTGCCGTCCTCGTCGACGGCGTCGACGTCCGCGATCTCGACCCGGCGCTGCTCGCCCGGACCGTCGGCCTGGTTCCACAGAAGCCGTATCTGTTCTCCGGCACCGTCGCGACCAATCTGCGTTACGGAAATCCGGACGCCACCGAAGACGAACTGTGGCGCGCGCTGGAGATTGCGCAGGCGAAGGACTTCGTCGAAGCCATGCCGGACGGTCTCGGCACCGCGATCGCCCAGGGTGGCACGAACGTCTCCGGCGGCCAGCGCCAACGGCTCTCCATCGCCCGCGTGCTCGTTCACCGCCCGGAGATCTACCTGTTCGACGACTCCTTCTCGGCCCTCGACTACGCCACCGACGCCCGTCTGCGCAGGGCGCTCGCCTACGAGACCTCCGCCGCGACCGTGGTGATCGTTGCTCAGCGGGTCGCCACCATCCGGGATGCGGATCAGATCATCGTGCTGGACCACGGTGAGGTGGTCGGCGTCGGCACCCACCAGCAGTTGATGGCCGACAACACCACGTACCGCGAGATTGTGCTCTCCCAGCTCACCGAGGAAGAGGCGGCATGAGCAGCCCGGTACCGGTACCGCGCCGCGGCCCGGCCCCGACGGCCGGGCCCGCTCGGTTCTTCATAGGCCCGGGCGCGACGGAGAAGTCGATGGACTTCGCCGCCTCGAGCCGCCGACTGCTCGGACTGCTGCGACCGCAGCGTCACCTGATGATCGCCGTCGTGGTCCTGGCGACGTTGAGTGTCGGTCTGAGCGTGATCGGTCCTCGCCTGCTCGGCCACGCCACCGACCTGGTGTTCGCGGGGATCTTCAGCCGGCGGCTGCCCGCTGGCAGCACGAAGGAGCAGGCGGTCGCGCAGCTGCGTGCCACCGGCCACGGCACCCAGGCGGACCTGCTCGCCTCGCTCGACGTGACCCCCGGTCATGGCCTGGACTTCGATGCCATCGGTGTCGTGCTGCTGGGGGTCGTGCTCGTCTACGCGGTGTCCGGGCTGTGCGGTGTGCTCCAGGCCCGGCTGGCGAACCTGGTCCTGCAGAGAGTGATCAGTGATCTGCGCCGCGACGTCCAGGCGAAGATCTCGCGGTTGCCCATCCGTTACTTCGACGGTCAGCCGCGAGGCGAGGTGCTCAGCCGGGTCACCAACGACATCGACAACTTCGGGCAGAGCCTGCAGCAGAGCATGTCGCAGATCGTCGTGTCGACGCTGACGATCGTGGGCGTGCTGTCGATGATGCTCGGGATCTCCTGGATCCTCGCCCTGATCGCGCTGGTCACGGTGCCAGTGTCGATCATGGTGGCGACCCGGGTCGGCAAGCTGGCTCAGCCCCAGTTCGTCGCTCAGTGGCGGATCACCGGTGGTCTCAACGCCCATATCGAGGAGATGTACACCGGGCACACGCTCGTGCGGGCGTTCGGCCGGCAGGAGGAATCCGCGGAGATCTTTCGTGAGCAGAACGAGCGGCTCTACGCTGCCAGTTGGCGCGCGCAGTTCATCTCCGGTCTCATGCAGCCCTCGATGTTGTTCATCGGAAACCTGAACTACGTGCTGGTAGCGGTGATCGGCGGCCTGCGGGTCGCGTCCGGCTCGCTGTCGATCGGTGACGTCCAGGCGTTCATCCAATACTCTCGGCAGTTCAGCCAGCCGTTGTCCCAGGTTGCCAGCATGGCGAACCTGGTGCAGTCCGGGGTGGCCTCCGCGGAGCGGGTGTTCGACCTGCTCGACACCGTCGAGCAGGAACCCGACCGGGCGGTTCCGGCGCATCCGGAGCGGCTTCGTGACCGGGTGGCCTTCGAACACGTCTCCTTCCGCTACGAACCGAACAAGCCGTTGATCGAGGACCTGTCACTCGTCGCGGAACCTGGTCACACCGTCGCGGTCGTCGGGCCGACCGGTGCCGGCAAGACCACTCTGATCAACCTGCTGATGCGCTTCTACGAGGTCACCGGCGGACGGATCACCTTGGACGGGGTCGATGTCGCGGCGATGTCCCGGGATGAACTGCGGGCCAGCATCGGCATGGTCCTGCAGGACACCTGGCTGTTCGGCGGAACGATCGCGGAGAACATCGCCTACGGTGCGGAGGGCGCCACCCAGGAGCAGATCGTGGCGGCGGCCCGCGCCGCGCACGTCGACCGGTTCATCCGCACCCTTCCCGCGGGTTACGACACCGTGCTCGACGACGAGGGGGTCGGCGTGAGTGGCGGGGAGAAGCAGCTGATCACCATCGCCCGTGCCTTCCTCGTGGAACCTCTGATCCTGGTTCTCGACGAGGCGACGAGCTCGGTGGACACCCGTACCGAGGTCCTCATCCAACTGGCGATGTCGACCCTGCGGGCGGGCCGGACCGCGTTCGTCATCGCGCATCGACTGTCGACCATCCGGGACGCGGACACCATTCTTGTGATGGAGAACGGAGCCATCGTCGAACAGGGCACCCACACCGAACTCCTGGCCGCTGGCGGCCCGTACTCCCGGCTGTACCAGTCCCAGTTCGCCCAGGCCGTCGTCGAGATCTGACCGTCGAGGTCTGACGCGAGCGGTTGCGCTACCAGCCTGTGCGTGTGACAGCGGGGATGAGCGCGAGCCGGACGGCTCGTTAGGTGAACTCTGACAAGAAAGCGGATCGGGATCGCTCCAGTCGACCCTGAGCGGTTAGCATGCCGTGCCTTCCCGGGATGCAACAGTGCCGATGGTCGGTGAACGGTGCCGATGGCCGGTGCGGGCTCTTTCGGCGATGATGTCGGTGGAGGTGGGGGATGGCGAAGGATGAACCGGCGGACCCGCGGCTGCCACGAGGGCCCTCCTGGGCTGCGCAGGTCGGCCCGGGGCGGGCTGAGGACATCGCCGAGAGACTGGCCGCGGAGGAGTCCACCGAGACGACCCTCGAAGCATCCGGCCGGTGGTCGTCGGCCCAGCCGCCTCCCGGGCTCTACCCGCCGCCGCAGTCCGCGGGGCCAGCCTGGGGCACGGGCGAGCTTCCGATCGCGACGCCCGTGTACGGCGGCCCACCGCTCCAACCGCTCCCGCCGCCCCAGCCCGACCGGGATCAGTGGTTTTCCGGGCCTCGGCGGGGTTGGCTGCGTCGCCTGTTCCGAAGGTGACGGATCCGAGATGACCGGGTTCGTTCCCGTGGCACGTGCTCAGGCGCCCGGTCCACCCGGTCCACCCGGTTCTCTCCGGTCGAGGAGGACGGCGCCGCGCCGGACGTACGCCGTCTGGGAGCTGACCCTGGCGTGCAATCTCGCCTGCGGGCACTGCGGCTCGCGCGTCGGTGACCGGCGGCCCGCGGAGCTGACGACCGAGCAGGCGCTCGACGTCGTGGCGCAGCTCGCGGCGGTCGGCGTGGACGAAGTCACGCTCATCGGCGGTGAGGCGTTCCTGCGCCGCGACTGGTTGACGATCGCGGCCGAGATCACCCGCCGGGGCATGGGATGCACGGTCACGACGGGTGGATACCGGATGAGCGCGGCCATGGCGCGCGGACTGCGCACGGCGGGTGTCGAACAGTGCTCGGTGTCGGTGGACGGGATGGCCGCCACCCACGATCGCTTACGCGGCCGGAAGGGCTCGTGGCAGCCGTGTTTCACGACGATGGAACGGCTGCGCGCCGCCGGCGTCGAGGCTACCTGCAACACCCAGATCAATCGTCTGACCGCATCCGAACTGCCCGAGCTGTACCGGCGGCTGCGGGCCGCGGGCGTCGTCGCCTGGCAGTGGCAGCTGACCGTTCCGATGGGCAACGCGGCCGACCACGCCGAGCTCCTGCTCCAGCCGGTCGAGCTGCTCGAGGTGTTCCCGATGCTTGCCCGGATCGCGCGTCGCGCCCGCCGGGACGGCATCCGCGTCCATGCCGGCAACAACGTTGGCTACTACGGCCCTTACGAAAGGCTGCTGCGCTCTCCCGAGGGGTCGGCCTTCTGGGCGGGATGCCAGGCCGGGTTGTCCACGCTCGGCATCGAGGCGGACGGCACGATCAAGGGTTGCCCCTCGTTGCCGACCCGGGACTACGCCGGGGGCAACATCCGCGACCGCAGCCTCACCGATCTGCTGCGTGACGCTCCCGAGCTGGCGGTCAACATGGCGGCGGGGACGCCGGCCGCGGTCGAGAACCTGTGGGGCTTCTGCCGCGGCTGTGCGTACGCGGACGTCTGCCGCGGCGGCTGCACCTGGACCGCCCACACTTTCTTCGGCCGCGCCGGCAACAATCCCTACTGCCATCACCGGGCGCTGACACATCAGCGCGCCGGGGTGCGGGAACGGCTGGTCCAGGTCGCCCCGGCGCCGGGGGAGCCATTTGACCATGGACTGTTCTCCGTCGTCCAGGAAGACCTGGACGCGCCCTGGTCCCTGACCGACCGGCCCCGCCTTACGGCCGAGGAGATCCACTGGCCCCGTGACTGGATCGACTGACGGTTCCTCGCCGTCTCGGGAGGTGCCCAACCGGGGAGGTGCGCCAGGTCTGGGATCCGCCCCGGTCGAGGCTGGCCGAGGTCCGGGCCGGCTCGGGTCCGGGGGCGCCGGGTCAGGACCTGCGCCAAGTGGGGATGTGGACGGTGCTGGCGGCGGTGAAGGGCGCACTATCCCAGCCACCGTACCGGTCGACCAGTGCCAGGCCGGCGAGCCGAGCCATGAGATCGAGCTCGGCGGGCCAGGCGTGGCGCAACTCCACCGGAGATAGGTGTCGATGCCGTGGTCGGTGATGGCGATGTGGCGGCTATGGATCCGCTGGGTGGAGCGGTCGAGTATCGCGGTGTTCAACCGGGTCTCGTCGTCGGCGGTCGTGGTGACCCGGAGGTCCTGCCCGCGGTCGAACAGGGAGAGTTCCGGTACGAACGCCTCCAGGATGAACACCCCGCCGGGCCGCAGGCGGGCGGCGGCCGAGGCGAAACACCGTTCCTGGTCAGCCTGGGTCAGCAGGGCGAAGAATGTGCTGAACACGACGTAGACGAGGCTGAACGAACCTCCTGGAACGTCGATGTCGGCGAAATCCCCGATCGTCACCGGCAGTTCCGCGCCGCCGGGTTTCGCCCGCAGCCGCCCAACCATGCGCTCGGAGGCGTCGATCCCGGCTACCGGAATTCCACGCGCCGCCAGCGGCAGGGCGATTCGCCCGGTCCCGATTCCGAGTTCCAGTACCGGCCCGTCGCCGGCCCGTTCCGCGGGGAAGTCGACGACCGCGCCGATCTCCTCGACTTGGGAACCCACGAGATGCCACCGGTCGTAGACATCTGCGATCCGGTCGCCGTACTCGGCCGGATCCTCTTTTCCGGGTTTCGTCACCATGCCGACATCGTGACAGTTACCCGGCCAGCCGGTATTCGAATTTTCGCCGTTCTCCGACCGGAAGAAATCAGTTGACACGTGATGTGGACCGCGGCTTTCATGGAAGAATTATTCCACGCCTCGATGCGTCACGGCTGGCTCAGGTGGGACTCTTATCTAAACACCGGCTCCCTGGTGCGGCGTGAGGATCTGCGCGGACACCGTCGTCGCGACCAGGAAGATCACGAAGAGTAGTGCCCAGAGCGGATAACCGGCGCTCGCCGGAGCATCGCGGTGGCGACGAAGAGGGCCAGTTTCACCGCGAGTCGCGACGGTTGGCCGAGCCTGCGTGCTGCCCGCGGCGCCAGCCACCTACCCCAGATTCCGGCTGTCAGAAGTGGGAGGAGCCCGGCAAAGGTGATCTTGGCTGCTGCCGGCAGCGGATCCGGCTGGGCCTGGGGCCTGGGATCCGGGGTCTTCGAAGTTAACCGGGGTGGGCGTGAGACCCCAGCCAGTTTGGTAACTGTGCGTAATGTTGGTTCGGCGTGGCCTGCTGTGACCTGTTGTGGCATGCCTCGTGTCGTGACATT
>NZ_CDWTMG010000103.1:7724-15594 GCF_977945845.1 Frankia sp. CcMO1 | reverse complement strand
CGCCATGGGCACCCGTACCTTCCGCATCACCGTCCGCGGCGCCTTCGACGGGCTGACCGATGACCAGCGCACCGAACTGCTGGCCCACGCGGCGGAACACGACATCCTGCAGGCCGCGTTCACGCCGAAGGGCAGCCTTACCTACGACATCGCCACCAGGCCCTTCTTCACCTTCCGTTTCTTGGATTCCGGCGAGACCGAGGAGGACATGGTGGCCGCGACCGACCGTGCGCGGGCGACCGCCGCAGCCTGGCTGACCGAACGCGGCTACCGCTACAAGAACCTCCGGTCGCAGGCCGAGGATCTTTCCGAGGTCCCGTTGGGTGCCCGTGGACGGCGCGCCGCCCAACAGATCTGACCGGGTCTCTGGGCGCGGACAGCCGCGGTCGTCGCCGAGCCGCGGATCGATGCGGAGATGGTCGATGGTGTCGTAACCGTGGGCGGAGGAGGTGAAGATCGGCCCGAGCGCGAAGCCGGACGCACCGAGCCGGCGCACAGGCTTACTGCGGTCTTCGGGTCTGGGAGGCTCCCTGAGGAGCGTTCACGGCCCGTTCTGGAGGGCACGGACGGTGCGCCATCAGTGCAGCGGGACGGTGTTGAGCGCCCGGTGCAGGCTGCCGAACTGCTTGTGATGTTCATCGAACGGCACCGCGACGGTCTGGATCCCGAACCGGGACAGCACCGGTTCGGTCCAGGGCGCACTCGCCGTGGATACCAGGGCGGCCGGCTCCGGCCGGAGGACCGCTTCTGATTCCGGCCGGAGGACCGATTCCGGCGGCGCGAAGGCCGGCAGGAAGAACACCCCCGCGGCGAAGGCGGCGACCATGTCCGGTGCCAGCGGACAGACGGCGAGATTGATCGTTCGCAGGGCATCGACCAGCGTCGTCTCCCGGCCGGCGACGCCGTCGCGTTCCACCACCGCCGGGGCGTGCAGCCGATCGGCGGCGACGAGGGCGATCCCCGGGCCGAGGCCGAGCCAGGAGTTCAGATGGGGCTGGCCGTCACGCCGCAGCTCGTCGCGGACCCGCACCACGTGACCGAAGCTGGCCAGCAGATGCGGACGCAACAGCCCCCAGACTGCCGGGCTGGTCCGCCAACTGGTGCCGAGGACGGCCACATCGCCGCAGCTCACCAGATCCCCGCCTTCCAGGAACAGCGGCTCCGGGACGCGGACCTCGGCCGATCGGCCCCGCAACCCGCGCAGCACGGCCGCCATGACGACTGTCTCGCGGGCCCGGTCCCGGCGCCGCAACCGGCCGACCGCGACCGCTTCACCGAGATCGACATAATGATCACGGGGAAACATCAACCCGGCCAAGGGACGCAGGGCGTAGCTCTCGTCCGCCTGGTCGGGACCGATCACGCCGCGGGCGGCGCCGGGGTCGAGCAGCAGCCGCGGCTGGCGCAGCACCACCGGCACCAGCGCCGGCGCCGACCAGTCGTGGAGCGCCTCGCGGGCGGCGGCCATTCGCAGGTCGTCCTCGGCGCTGACCGCGCGGACGGCGAGCTCGATCAGGACCTCCCGGGGCAGCGCCGCGAGGATCTCGGACGGGGCACAGGGACGGGCCCCAAGGTCGGCGAGCGCCGCTCGCACCGCGGCGGACTCGGCCGCGGCCCGGACCGGGTCGTAGGACGGACGGGGTGCCAGGAACACCGACGTCTCGGCCGGCTGCACCACCGTCGGATTCTGGATGAGAACCGTCGGCCCGGTCATCCGGTGACCAGGTAGCGACCGCACCGGCCCGGCACCCCCAACACCGACACCCCCAACACCGACACTCCCGCCGCGACGGCAGCACCCGCCACGGCGCACCCTCGGCCCCCATCAGCCAACGAGGAGAAAGGAACGGAAAAGCGGAACACAGCCGCGGGGAGAGCGTGGAAGCAACAGCCGCAGACAGATCGACGGCGATGTCCGTACTCGCCCGCCGGACGCCGACCCATATGCGAAGAATCATCTGTCCGATTTCTCGCTGGCGCGTTCCACCTCGGCATTATGCGACCGGGACGCGGAGCCCGGGATACCGCGGGTACGCGACGTGCCGATCGGGCAGGCGTTTACGTGTTCATAATCAGGGTGAGCGACGGCGGCAACGGAATTAGATCCGCATGACAGCCGCCAGGATGCCGTCCCGGAAGCCGATCGCCGCGATGAGACGCGTCAACGCGCGGCTCAGCACGGCGGTCCTGGCCGCGGGTCCGGGGGCCGGCACGACGTGCCCGGTCTCGACCGGGTGCCGCCCGGGCAGCACCCGCTTCGCCGTCACGTTGACGAAGCTCGGCACGCCGTCGCGAACCAGCGCCTCCACGCTGAACTCCGCGCCGACCATCCGGCTCTCCACCAGGTAGCGCCAGTGCAACGGGCGGTTGGGAAGCGCGCCGTCGTCGAGGGCGGCAACCGTCGCCGACCAGATGGCCGCCAGGTCGAGCGGCCCGTCCTCCACCGCGTCGAGGATCTGCACGCCGAGGCTGCCGTGCCGGTTGGCGGGTTTGAGCACCACCGGGCTCTCCACCCCGAAGGCCGCGAGGTCACCCGGGCCGAAGACCTCCCTCCAGCGCGGGGTCGCGATGCCCGCCGCCGTCGCCGCCCGGCGCAGCTCGATCTTGTCTGACAGGCATCGGGCGGCCCCGACTCCCGCGCCCGGCAGGCCCAGTGCGGCCGCGGCCAAGGCCGCAGCGGGGACGCTGTACTCCAGGGCCGGGACGACGGCGGTAAAGGGTCCCTCGGTGGCCGCCGCGGCGAGCACGACGGGGAGGAAGTCCTCGCTCTGGTGGTAGGCCGCCGGGAGCAGGGCCGCCACGCAGGGCAGCTTCTCGACAGCCGGCCGCACCCGCCGCCGGTCGATCAGATCCGGGTCCTCGACGAGGGTGACACTGCCTGGCGGCAGCGCCGAACCCAGCTGGTTGAGCAACGCCTGCCCGAATCCGATCACCAGGACACGCACGGGACGGTCTCCTCTCTTGGCATCCTCCCCGCCCTCAAGGACGGGGCCTGCGCGCTACGTTTCCCGGTCACGTCGTCAGGCCTCGACCAGACCGCGGCCGCGGAACCCGGCGGCCGGATGCCTCCACACGATCCTTGACGTCGAAGGGAAGGACATCGAGGGGAAGAACGGACGCCGCATCGGCCGGTGACTCCGCGGGCGCGCCCGGTACCACTGCGGGGCCCCGGAAGAATGCGACAGAAAAGGCACCGTGGCTTCGACCACGACCGCTCTGAACAATAGTGGAAAAAATATCGTATGAATTTCTGAGATTTTCGACAGGTTCGCCCGGGATCACTCATCCGGGGTTCGATCCGATAGCCCGGTGAAATTCGGAGTGGAACATTCGCCGTCCACCATTGAGATCCGTCAGGAGACGTTCCATCAGCATCACTCGGACGATGCTAACAGCCGCACACGACGGACGAGGTGGCAACCACGGAGCACCGGAAATGGTTACCCCTACTTAACATAGCGATCATGCAGCGGAGGACGCCGTCGGGAGACCGGCCGACCAGGCTCGGGGCCGGCCGGCTCCCCGGATCAGGACGCGCGGACTCCCGGCCCGCACGGACTCCGGAAGACCGGAACCAGCAGCGCGCCGCCACGCGTCGTCACGCGTCGTCACGCGTCGTCAGGCAACGAACTCGCCGACCAACCAGACGAGCACCATCGCGACGCCGGCGGCGAGCTCCACGACCACACCGACCCCGAAGGCGACAATCGCGGCCCAGGTCGTACGGCCCGCCGCTCGCGCATCCCCCAGCCGCGCCAGCTCGGCCAGGTAGATCCCGACCACTCCACCGATCAGGAGCCCGACGACCGGCACCACAAAGAAGCCGATGATCGCGCACACCGCGCCGATGGCCAGGCTGGGCCACGGCACCCCCCGACCGGCGGTAGCCCGAGCCGGCAGGACGTACTTGGTGAGCACCCCGATCACGAACAGCGCGGTCATGAGCGCCAGCACGATCCAGCGGCCGACTCCCCCACCGTCCGCGATCACCCACCACAGACCCGCGCCCCAGACCAGGACGAGGCCCGGTAGTACCGGGAGGACGACGCCAACCAGGCCGACGGCCATCACCAGAGCGACAACGAGCAGCCCGCCGGTACTTATGGCGCGACCTCCTTCACCGGCATCTCCCGATCTCCCGATCTCCCGCGACGGTAGCGTTGCTTCCCACCGCCGCGGTAGCACTGTTCTCCGCCATATTGTTCTCCGCCATGCGCCGACCCACCCCGGCGAAGGCGGCACGCAGTTCGGCAGGGGCGAGCACCACGACCCCGTCCGCCAAGGCACACAGTTGGCTGAGCGCCACCTGGAGCCCCTCCGTCGCGAACTCCACCTCCCGCCAGCCGTCGGCGTCAGGCGGGCCCGCCGCGGCGACGGCCTCCCGCGCGGCCAACGGATCGACGACCTGCCGCAGGCGGGTCAATGCAACCGGGGATAACCGCAGCCGACAGGTCCAACGCAGCAGGGTCCGGGCGAAGTCCTCGTTCGACGCGGCCCACCAGCGGGCGAGGTCGAAGCCGGCGGGCCGCTCGAAGGGCTCTGGCCGGACCATCGCGTGCCTCAGCCGCGCGACGCGATAGCTGCGCACGTCGGCCCGATGACGGGCGACAAAGTACCATACCCCCGCCTTACACACGAGCCCGAGCGGGTCGAGCCGGCGGGCGACCTCGCGGTCCCGCCGGGCGTAGCGGACGTCGACCCGATGCCCGGACCAGACCGCCCCGGCGACGGTGGCCAGGTGCGGGACGGCCTCGTCGCGATGGAACCAGCCAGGCGCGTCGAGGTGGAATCGCTCCCGTACCCGCGCGGCGCGCTCGCGGGGGTACGGCGGGAGCGTGGCGAGGAGCTTGGTCCGGGCGGCCGCGGCGGACGCCGCCATCCCGAGTCCGCCCAGCACCTCTCCCCCCGCCCCGGCGAGGACCAGGGCGGCCGCCTCGTCGCCGGTCAGGCCGTCCAGCCGGGTGCGCCACCCGTCCAGCAGCCACACCCCACCGGCCCGCCCGGTCTGCGTCCACAGCGGCACGCCGGCCGCCTGCAGGGCGGCGATGTCACGGTGCACGGTGCGCACGGACACCTCGAGCTCGGCGGCCAGTTCGGCGGCCGTCGCCCGCCGCACGGCCTGCAGATGCAGGAGCAACGCGGTAAGCCGACTCGATCGCACGTCTGGGAAGCCTAGCCGTGAACCAGGACAGCAGATGGCAGAGTTTCCGGGTCACGATGGCGCGGTGACGACATCCTGGCGCGACTTTGAGACCGCGCAACCCGCCCTCGCCGAGACCGCACGCACCCGGTTCGCGGCATTCCGCCATCACATCCTGACCACCGTGCGTGCCGACGGCTCCCCGCGCACGAGCGGAATCGAGACGAACTTCCGGTTCGGGGAACTGTGGCTCGGGAGCATGCCGGATGCGCGCAAGTCCCGGGACCTGCGTCGCGACCCCCGGTTCGCCCTGGCCGCCAATCCCGGGCCGGGCCAGGACCTGGCCGGCGGCGACATCCGCGTCTCCGGGCGGGCCCGGTGAATCGACGATGAGGAGGTCCTGGCCTCCTTCGCCACCGAGATCGGCCCGCCGACGCCGTTCGACCTCTTCCGCGTCGAGCTCACCGAGGTGGTCCGCACGAGCGTCGACGAGCCGGCCGGGGAGATCGTGCTGGAAAGCTGGCGACCGGGCTATCAGGGGGTGCGGGTGCAGCGCCGTGGCAACGGGCCGGTGCACGAAGACTGGGCCGAAGACGGGGCCAAAGAGTAGACCATTGCAAGCCGCGGGACGGCGTCAACATCGTTGACTATCATGATGCCATCAACGACGAGACCAGCGATCCCACGGCGCCCCGGTCCGACGACGAGAGCCCAGGCTCCGAGGACACCCGGGAGGGTGACGCCGGCACGGACGATCCCGGCGCTGACGAGCCCGGCACGGATGACGACGAGCCGGGGGGCATTGGGACCGCCGGCGCGGAGACCGGTAGGCGGCGAGGTCGGCGGGTCGGTTCCCGGCGGACCCCGCGGGGCACGCTGTCCCGGGAGGTGCTGCTGGCGGCGGCGATGGAGGTCGTGGACACGCACGGCGCGGGCGCGTTCAGCATGCGGGCCCTCGGCGCGTTCCTCGACGTGGATCCCACGGCGATGTACCGACACTTCACGACGAAGAACGCGCTGCTCGACGCGCTGACGGACACGGTGATCCGCGGGGTGGAGGAGCTGCCGGAGACCGACGACCCCCGCCGGGACATCCGGGAGAACTTCCGTCAGCTCCGGCGCTCCCTGCTGGCGCACCCGACCCTGGCGCCGCTGGTGCTGCGCCGCCCGCCCGGGGTGGGCGCCTACTGGGAGCGGGCTGATCACGCGGTCGCCCAGCTTCACCGCGCGGGCATGGATCCGGCCGACGCCGCCAACGTCTACCAGACGCTGCTCTTCTACACCCTCGGCCACACCCTCAGCGAGGCCCGCCAGCTCGCCCGGGCCGTGGAACGGGAGGGGGCCGGCGCCCGCGGCGGCCCGGTCGCGGCGGTACGCCCGCCGGCCGAACACCATCCGGACCTCTCCGAGGCGGCACCCCATCTACGGGAGGAGAACGAGGCCCAGTTCCTCGCGGGCCTCGACCTCATCCTGCGCGATCTCCCCCGGTAGCCGCGCCCACCCACGATGCCGGTTCCCGCCGTCACGCGGACACTCACCGGCGGGCGCTGACCGATGAGGGCTCACCGATGGGGGCTGACCGGCGCGGGGCCCGGCTGTCATGCGCTGAGCTGGAGGCGTGGCCCGGCGAACGTCGCCATGATCTCATCAAAGGTTACCTCCGGCCGGTAGCCGGCACCCGGCGCTTTTTCACCTCGCCACCGGAGCGCGTCGAACTGCAAGGTCCACAGTTCGCTCTCCGTCGCCGGAAGCGCGACGACAACCGCATCGTCCTCGTCGTCCATCTGCCCGGTCAGCCAGGAGACCTGGTCCGACGGCAGCGCACAGACATACACCACCTCGCCCGCGGCGTTCGCCCGCACGGCGCGCAGTTGTTCCGCCTGGCTGTCCACGCCCAAGGCCGCGCCCAGACGCTCGGCGACCAGCTGCCGTTCCCAGGCGTCGGCATCCTGCGCGATCCGGACGATGACACCGCGCACCTCCAGCTCAAGGTGGATCCGCAGGTTGACGTCGGTGTCTCCGTCGAAGTACCAGGCGATCAGATCCGGCAACGCGGCACGAATCTCCTCGGCGGTCGTCTCGGCTGCCACCAGACCAGGACACTGCGGCGACCAGGCCGACCAGCAGGGGCCGTCCCGGCGAACCAGCACCGATACCGCCCTAGACACTATCGATCACCTCCAACGCCTCCTCGACCGTCAGCCCCACCTGCTTGACCAGTATCTGCCGGACGACCCCCGGCCCGACGGTGATCCGGTCATGAAAAGCGAGACGAAGTCGTGGACGTCCGTCCGCCTCCAGCCACCGGTGAGCTGAACCGTCCTGTTTTGTCACGCGATATCCCAATCGTCCAAGCACTCGCAGAAGCTGACGCGCCTTCAACGAGGGAAACTCCCCGGTCACGGAGAGCCGGCGGCCAGGAATGAAACCAGAAGAATCGCACGGATGGTCGTGCGGGCGAATGACTTCATCTCGATACTCCACGTCGTGGTCAAGGACGGGACGTCTCCATGGTAGCCGAGAAGAGAAGCAGGACAATAGGAGTCGAAATGAAATAACTTGCGCGTTTCGAACCCTCCACAGGCCTGTGACCTGCGATGATGCTCTCGATCACGTATTTGTTACTTCATTACGTCCCCATAGACTCGGGAAAATGGCGAAGGATCTACCCTACCCTACCCTACCCTACCCTACCCTACCCTACCTGACATCAAGTTCCGTGGACTCATC
>NZ_CDWTMG010000103.1:0-7534 GCF_977945845.1 Frankia sp. CcMO1 | reverse complement strand
GCAGTAGGGGGACGTAATGAAGTAACAAATACGTGATCGAGAGCATCATCGCAGGTCACAGGCCTGTGGAGGGTTCGAAACGCGCAAGTTATTTCATTTCGACTCCTAGGACGAATGTCGCATTCATATCGCTACATCCGGCAAGCCGACCGGGTTCCTGAGTACAGCCGGCGCGGCGGGTGGCTCGGGATGCGGCGTAGCGGGCACCGGGCGCTTCTGGCCAGGTGCGTCGTTTCAGGTACATCGTTCCGGCGGTCCGTAGCCGCCATCACCCCGAACCGGGAAGATCATATAGAGTAATACTCGGATTTCCGCTCGGAATCGCCCACCTCGACTACACCACCGCACAGGGGCGGGCCTCTTCCGGAAGGCTTTCCCGGGGAGGATCCGTTATTCCGAAAATCCGAGGCACGAGAACCGGGCTGCCTAGAACCGAGCGTTCTGGAACCGGGCGTTCTGGAACCGAGTGCACCGAGCGGCCCTGGCGTGCTCCCCCGCCCAGGTTACCTGCCCACGTCGCCTTGCTACGGTACAACCGTGCCCGCCGCCGCCCCGCTCGCCGTGCCGGCGCATCCCGGGCCTTCCCCAGGTTTCGCGTGGTGGGCCAGGACGGCATAACCCGCGCGAGTGCGGGAAAGGCCTGCGGACAGCGGTGACTTATCCGTGCGGAACGGCCCAGACGTGCGGAACGGCCCAGACGGGCCATCAGGACCGCAAGGGCCACGAGAGCCAGACCACGAGAACGACGAGGATCGGAACGGCGCATGAGGATGCTCGACGGGCGGTCGATGGCCGCCGAGATCGGCAGGTACGTGGTCGACGAGGCCGAGAGGCTGGCTGCGGCGGGAGTCACGCCGACCCTGGCGGTGGTCCTGCCGACCGCGGATCCGGCCGCGTATTCCTATGCCGAGATCGTCGAACGGACCGCGGGCAAGGTCGGCGTGCGCTGCGTGCTGCATGAGCCGAAGGGCGAGCCGGCGGCGATCCTCGACACGATCGACACCGTCGCCGCCGATCCGACCGTGCACGGGATCATCGTCCAGACGCCGCTGCCAGGCGGGCTGACCTCCCGCGAGGTCGGCGAGCACATTCCGACGGCCAAGGACGTCGACGGGATGAACCCGAGCAGTCTCGGCCGGCTCGCGCTGGGTCTGCCGAGCTTCGCGCCGGCCACCGCCGCCGCGGTGGTGGAGATCCTCACCCGGGCCCGCATCCCGATGTCCGGCGCCCGGGTATGCGTGATCGGCCGCGGCCCGGTGGTCGGCAAGCCGGTCTCGCTGCTGTTGCTCGCCGAGGACGCGACCGTGACGATCTGCCACTCCCGCACCAAGGGACTGGTGAGCATCGCCCACGAGGCCGACATCATCGTGTCCGCCACCGGCCATCCCCGCCTCGTCGGCGCCGGCTTCGTCCGCCCGGGTGCGACCGTCATCGACGTCGGCACCGTCGTGACCGAGACCGGGCAGGTCGGTGACGTGGACGCCGCGGCCGTCTCGTCCGTGGCGGGCGCCCTCACCCCGGTGCCGGGCGGTGTGGGACCGGTCACCACGATGCTCCTGCTGCGCAACACGATCCGGGCGGCGCGCGCCGCCTGATCGGCGCGCACCCGCCACCTGGCCTCGGCGGGGCCCGCGGTGGCCTCAGGCGGGGCCGCGGTGGCCTCAGACGGAGCTGTAGACCGACCCGGCGAGCCGTACCCGGTTACGACCATCGGCCTTGGCCCGGTAGAGCGCGGAGTCCGCCCGAGCGATGAGACCGGCGAGGTCACCGCGGGGGCCGTGATGTGTCGCGACTCCCACGGACACGGTCACCGACAGGGGAGGCCGGCCCTCCAGCCAGCAGTGGGTTCCGGCGACCTGGCGGCGGATCCGTTCCGCGACATCGGCCGCGTTCTCCAGCTCGACCTCGGTGAGCAGCACCACGAACTCCTCGCCCCCGAACCGTCCGACGAGGTCCCGGGGGCGGGTCGCCGCCCGCAGCGCGTCCGCCACCGCGATCAGGATGACGTCCCCGATGAGATGACCGAACCTGTCATTGACCCGCTTGAAGTGGTCGATGTCGACCAGGAGCACCGACAGCGGACGCCCCACCCGGCAGGCCCGGTTGATCTCGCGTTCCGCGACCTGGCGCCAGTACGCCGGGTTGGCCAGCCGGGTCTTCGCGTCGGACCGCGCGGCATGCAGGAGCTCGGCGTGCAACAGGCTGCGTTGCAGCAGCAGGACGGGGGGTGTGATCGCCAGCATGAGCAACGGGTTCGCCGCCCACAGCACCGCGACCACGATCGACGAGCAGATCTCGGCGGCCTGCGCGGGCACGAGGTCGCGGCACGCATGCCGGAGCGGGATCCGGGCCGGGATGACAGATGACGGGACGACTCCGGTCCGGCCCGGCCAGCCCGGCCGGGTCGGGCCGGCCGCCGCGCCGGACCACGAACCGAGGCTCTCCCGACCGCCGGGCGTCGCCATCCCCATCACGGTCAGCCTCATCCCCATCACGGTCAGCCTCGCCACGACCGGGTAGACCGCGACCGCAGTGAGGAAGGCCAGCACCGCGACGCCGGACCCGACGAGGTTGTCGACGGTGAACGGCCCTCGATCGGGGCTGAGCAGCAGATGGACACTGGAGGCACAGAAGCCCGCGATGCCCAACGCCGCGGCGTGGAACACGCGCAGGTGCGGCGGCTGTACTGGATCACGACGGCCGGCGAGCCAGCACAGCGGCAGGCTGATAACCGTCGGGTAGAACGGCGGCAGCAGGACCGCCGCCGCCACCGTCCAGGTGGACAGCAGGTCATGGCGTCGGGCCCTGGGAACGGTCAGATCCTCACCCAGCCGTCCGGACGCCACCACGGCCAGCGCCCCGAGAACAACGAAGGTGGCGAAGGCCGCGAGGTCGGCCCATCGCGGACGCAGACCCGCCGCCGCGAATCCGGCCACACTCAGCCAGCAGAAGACTACGATCAACCCCCGTCGCATCAACCCCCCGGGCACGCGCCACAGCATCCAGCCGTGGCCGAGCAGGCGCAGCACGGCCAGGCGAGGTTCCGTGACGTGGGCGCCGGCCAGATGAAAGCCGGCCAGGCGTGGGCCGGCCAGATGAGGGCCCAATGGCGGAGGACCGATCATCCGGGGAGCGACGGGCTCGGCGCTCGCGGGTGGGGCGGACGCTTCGCCTCGTGCCGCCCCGCGACCGGTCCGGGCAGTCGCGCCCGCTCCCTGCGTGGTCACCCCGCGGGCTCGCCGCCAGCCACGCCGAAGGGTGCCCACCAGAACGGAACCCGCACCTCGCGCCAGTCGTATGCGTAACGGCATTGGTGGATGGCCTTCCTCGTTCTTGTCCACGGCCCTACCCGGCCGGAACCGCCCGGTGAATCCAACCTGGTCGCTGCTACTCACGGTAAATCATCGAGAACGAAGAGTACGAAGGCACTTCGCCAATTCGCAACCGTCCGAATGCCGGTTCTTAGCCGTTCCCGGCGTCGCCGAGCCGTGTTTTCTCCCCGGCACGCGCGCGATAGTTGCCCAGGAAATGGCACCTGACCTGCGACGACGAATGCCGGGCCGAAGGAGGCGTCGCGACGGGCCGCCCAGCCGCGCCGGCTGCGGGACACCCTCGAGAGACCACATCCGACACGCCCGGGAAACGGCACGTCCGCCGCCCAGAGACCAGTGACGGCCGGAGAAGAGACCGCCGAGGGACCAGCTCGATGCCCGCCGTCCGCGCCTGACCCCTGGCGGCGACGGAGGGCACGACGCGCCGGTGACACGGACGAACCGGTGACGCGGCGATCAGGTGGTGCGGGCGACCGCCTCGACCATCGCGGCGGTCAGGGTGGCCACGTCGGCGGGGGAGATGATGAACGGCGGCATCGTATAGACCAACCGTCCGAACGGGCGGACCCAGACCCCGAGATCCACCAACAGCGGCTGGATCACGGCCAGGTCGACGGGCTCCCGCGTCTCGATCACCCCGATGGCGCCGAGTACCCGCACGTCGGCGACCCCGGGCAGGTCGGCGGCCGGGGCGAGCCCGGCGGCGAGCCCGGCGGAGATCTCGCACACCCGAGCCTGCCAGGGCGAGGAGAGGAGCAGATCGATGCTGGCGTTCGCGACCGTGCTCGCCAGTGGGTTGCCCATGAACGTGGGGCCGTGCATGAACGCGCCGGCCGGCGAGTCGCAGACGCCCGCCGCGACCTCGTCGGTGCACAGCGTCGCGGCCATGGACAGGTAGCCACCGGTCATCGCCTTGCCCACGCACATGATGTCGGGGCTGATGCCGGCATGGTCGCAGCCGAACAGCTCGCCCGAGCGGCCGAACCCGACCGCGATCTCGTCGGCGATCAGCAGCACCCCGTAGTGGTCGCACAGCTCGCGCAGCCGCGCCAGCCAGCCCGGCGCGTACCACCGCATGGCTCCGGTGCCCTGCACGACCGGCTCGCAGATGACCGCCGCGATCTCGCCGGCGTGCCCGGCCAGCAGCCCCTCGATCTCGGCGACGTGAGCGTCCTCACACGGCTCGTCGAAGGCGCAGGCCGGGGCGGAGGCGAACAGATGGCGGGGCAGCAGATGGCTGAACAGGTGATGCATGCCCGCGTCCGGATCACAGACCGCCATCGCGCCCGAGGTGTCGCCGTGATAGCCGCGCCGGATGGTGAGCAGGCGCGTCCGGCCCGGCCGGCCCCGCCCGGTCCAGTACTGCAGCGCCATCTTGATCGCGACCTCGACGGCGACGGAACCCGAATCGCACAGAAAGACCCGCCGCAACGGATCCGGCGTGATCGCCACGAGGGTCTCGGCGAGGGCCACCGCCGGCTCATGGGTCAGACCGCCGAACATCACATGGGACATCGTCTCGAGCTGCCCGCGCACCGCCTCGTCGAGCACGGGATGCCGGTAGCCGTGGATCGCCGCCCACCACGACGACATCCCGTCGATCAGTTCCCGGCCGTCGGTCAACGTCAGCCGGGTCCCCGCGGCGGATGCGACCGGGAAGAGCGGCGTGGAGCCGGACACCGAAGCATACGGATGCCAGACCACCCGCCGATCGCGGGCGACGAGGTCGCCCACGTCCGCCACCGGGGCCTGGTGCCGGGGGGTGAGCGCGGGCGGCGGGACGGCGGTCGTCGAACGAGGGGTCACCTTCCCACTCTCGCCCACCCCGGTCGACGGCGGTGGCCTGGGTGACGCTGGCCTGGGCCGATCGTCGTGCGTCTCACACCACTGCGTCTCACCCCACGGCGTCACCCGCCCGAGCTCGTCACCCGCCCGTCCTGCCCTCGAACCCCAACCCGACAGGAGTCCAACTCGTGGCTACCCCCACTAAGTCCGCGGCGTCGAGGACGGCGAGCGCGTCGACGAGGACGAGGAAGTCACGTCGAAGGCGCCCTTTCGCGTTATGCCTGACCGATGTCTGGCGGCCCGGCGTCTCTCGCGCGGGTACGGCTGGGTGCCAAGGTAGGAGTGCCAGGTAGGAGCAGCTACCCAGGCTCATCGGGCAGGATGTCAGTGTGGTCATCCCGATTCACGACATCAATCCCCTGCGCCGCCGCCCGGTCATGACCTGGCTGCTCATCGCGGCGAACGTGGTGATCTTCGTTTTCTTCGAACCGGTGGTCAGCTCGGTCGCCGGCATGGAGACGTCGGCGGCACAGAACATCTGCGAGCAGCAACGGTTCTTCCAGAAGTGGGGCGCGATCCCGTGGGAGCTGGTGCACAATGCGCAGCTCACCGCCGCGGACTCCGGCCGGATCGGGGTGGACGCGGCCGGCAACCCGGGATGCATCGTGGAATCACCGCTCAGCTTCGACAAGATTCCGGTGCTGTCAGTGCTGACCTCGATGTTCCTGCATGGAAGCTGGCTTCATCTGATCGGCAACATGCTGTTCCTCGGGGTCTTCGGCAACAACATTGAAGATCGCATGGGCAGGCTGCTCTACCCGCTGTTCTACCTGGTCTGCGGATACGCCGCCGGGTACGGCTTCGCCCTGTTGGAGGGTGGGTCGACGAACACCCTGATCGGCGCCTCCGGCGCGGTCGCCGGCGTGTTGGGCGCCTATCTGGTGCTCTTTCCACGGGCTCGCGTCATCGGCCTGGTCTCCGTCCTGTTCTTTCTGCCGTTCTGGCTGCCGGCCTGGATCGTCCTCGGTTTCTGGTTCGCGTTGCAGTACATCTACTTCACCGGATTCGGCGTCGTCGACAGCGGTACCGTGGCGTACGGAGCACATGTAGTCGGCTTCGCGGCCGGCGCGTTGCTCGTCATACCGTTCATCAGCCGGCTGCGAGCCGCCGGCCCCGGGACGCCGCTCCGGGTACCCCAGCACGGCTGGATTCGCGGCACGGGGAACTCGTCGGCCCGCCACCGCCGCCCCTACTGAGCGATCCCGGTCTTCCGCGGCCTGACCGTCGAGCAGTCCCGAAGCCGCGAAGGTCCGCCCGGCGGTCAGGCAGTCCAGCGGTCCGGCGTCAGGCCGCCGGCGACCCGCCGGCGATGGAGTCGGGGGTGGTGGAGTCGGCAGCCTGGTCCGCCGCGTCGTCGTCGGAGCCGCCCGTGTCGGCCGCGGATGCCACGGCCGCGGCTTTCCCGGCGGGAACACGACGTCGCAACAGACCGCGCCGGGCTCGCGGACGGCCCGCGTCGGCCGACCTCCGGCCGGGCCGCTTCCGGCCACCCGTCACGACCGGCGCGTCCTCGGCCTCCGCCGCCACTGCGGGCCCGACAGGCTGTTCCCCGGTTGTCGAGGCGACCTCCGCGGGCTGCGAGTCCACGGCCGGCTGCGAGTCCACGGCGGTCGAGAAGGGGACCTCGTCCGAGATCGGACCAGTGGCCAACTCGAGCGGCGCCGACGCCTCGCCGCCGACCCTTCCGGTCTCGACAGCCTCGGCGGTCTCGACAGCCTCACCGGCCTCGGCGGTCGCCTCGGGCAGGTCGGCCGGAGCGGTCTCCTCCGCGACCCGCACGTCGAGAGCGACCGTCCGCCAGCCCTCGAAGACCTCCTGAACGGCGAAGTCCGCGGCGAGCAGAGCGTCACGGTAGCGAACGAGCTGCTCGTACGACAGGGTCGGATCCGGCTGCGGTCCCGTCACCACGGGGACCTCGGAGGCCGTCGCAGCGGCGCCCGCGGCGGCGCCCGCGACAACGGCCGTGGTCACCCGACAGGTAACGCACCCGGCGGAGTCGGTCGTCTCCGTCAGCGTCCAGGAACGGCTGGCCGCCGCGGCGAGCCGCGGATCCGTGAGCGCCGCGCCGCCGGCCTGCTCCGTCAGAAGCGTCGCGATCCTCGCCGCGACCGTGGTGGTCGCCACGTCGCCCCTACCCCATCGCACGACCGCACGTCCTTTCCCTCGATCTCTGTCTGCCGCTATGCCGAAGACGCCCATGATCGGCCGACCCCGGAAAATGACGCCGGTGCCTGAGGGCGAGAACTGCATCTTGACGGACGGATCGGAGGCGCTACGCAGCGGGGTGCTTTTTGCCACATGGCGGACATACGATACAAACACCGGACGGCCTCGATCGAGGGTAAACATTCACCTGC
>NZ_CDWTMG010000102.1:0-15518 GCF_977945845.1 Frankia sp. CcMO1 | reverse complement strand
GAGCACGACGGCGAGCCCGCTGCGCCGCCCGGCGGGCACCCGCACGATGTCCCCGGTCCGCAGCCGGGCGAGCGCCGCCGCGGATTCGGCCCGCCGGCGCGCGGAACCCTCCCGCGACAGCGCGGCCTCCCGCTCGGCGATCTCCCGGCGCAACCGGTCGTACTCGCCGATGTCACCCTTGTCGCAGCTCAACGCCTCGCGCTTCGCGTCGATCGCCTCGGTGTTGCGCTGCACCGCCCGGGCCAGGCCCACCACGGCCCGGTCGGCCTGGAACTGCGCGAACGACGACTCCAGCACGGTACGTGCCCGCTCCCGCCCGAGCCTGCCGACCAGGTTGACGGCCATGTTGTACGACGGCCGGAACGACGAGCGCAGCGGATAGGTCCGCGTGGAGGCCAGCCCCGCGAGCGCGAGCGGGTCCAGCCCCGGCTGCCACAGGACGACCGCGTGGCCCTCCACGTCGATGCCGCGCCGCCCGGCGCGGCCCGTCAGCTGGGTGTACTCCCCTGGGGTGATGTTCACGCGGCTCTCGCCGTTGAACTTCGTCAGCCGCTCCAGCACGACCGTGCGGGCGGGCATGTTGATGCCGAGTGCCAGGGTCTCCGTGGCGAAAACCACCCGGACCAGCCCCTGGACGAACAGCTCCTCGACGATCTCCTTGAAGGTTGGCAGCATGCCGGCGTGGTGGGAGGCGATGCCGCGTTCCAGCCCCTCCAGCCACGCCCAGTAGTCGAGCACGGCGAGGTCGGTCTCGGGGATCCCGGCGGTGCGTTCCCGGACCAGGGTCCGGATCCGCTGCTGCTCCGCGGGGCCGACGAGCCGCAGACCCGCACGCACGCAGGAGGTGACCGCCGCATCGCAGCCGGCCCGGCTGAACACGAAGACGATCGCGGGGAGCAGGCCGTCGCGGTCGAGCCGTTCCACGACCTCCGGCCGGCCCGGCACCCACGTCCGCCGGCGCGCGCCGGCCGCCCCCCGGCCGCGGCCGACCGTGGGATAGCCCCCCGACAGCGCCCGGCTCTCCTCGCGGGCCAGCCGCAGCAGGTCCGGGTTCACCACTCGTCCACCGACCGCCGTCGGACCACCACGGGCCGCGGGGAAGTCTGCCACGGGCGCCCGGCCGGCACCCCCATTGCGACCACGGTCGCCACCGCGACCCCTCTGGGTGTCCCGGCCCCGTTCGCCGTTACGGTTACCGCCCCGGTCCCGCCCGCGGTCCCGATCGCCGCGGTCCCGATCGCCGATGGTGGCGCGCCGGGTGCCGGCTACCTCGAATCCGGCCTCGACCCCGGCGTTCCCGGCCTCGACCCCGGCGCTCCACCTCGACCGGGCGAGATCATCGTCCAGGACGGCACGGAGTGCCGCGGGTCCGCCCGGCGGCGGGGTGCCAGGAGTGTCCTCGAGGAACAGGTCGTACAGGGTGCGGTCAGCGAGCACATGCTGCCACAGCGGAACGGGACGATGATCGCTGACGATGACCCGGGTGTGGCCGCGCACCGTGACCAGCCACTCGGCGAACTCCTCGGCGTTACTCACCGTCGCGGACAGGGAAACCAGCCGGACCTGCGCCGGCAGATGGATGATGACCTCCTCCCACACGGCGCCGCGCTGGCGGTCGGCGAGGTAATGCACCTCGTCCATGACGACGTAGCCGAGGTCGTCCAGCCGGCCGTTGTCGGCCGGGCCGGCGTAGAGCATGTTGCGCAGGACCTCGGTGGTCATCACCACGATCGGGGCGTCGCCGTTGCGGGAGGTGTCCCCGGTCAGCAGGCCGACCGAGGCGGCGCCGTAGCGGGAGACGAGATCGGCGTACTTCTGGTTCGACAGCGCCTTGATCGGCGTCGTGTAGAAGCAACGCGTCCCGGTGCGCAGGGCGAGATGGGCGGCGAACTCGCCGACGACCGTCTTACCCGCTCCCGTCGGGGCCGCGACGAGCACCCCTTCACCGGCCGCCAGCGCCGCAACCGCCTCGAACTGGAACGGGTCGAGCCCGAAGGGGAGGCCAGCGGCGAACTCCACAAGAATCTCGGGCGTGGAGGACACATCAGCCACCCTACGGGACGCGACGGCCGGCAGCCGACCGGTTTACGCCGGTCCCGACCGGCCGGGGAGGAACCGACGATCATCAGGTGATGTCGCCGTAGGCCCGTCAGGTGATGTCGCCGTGGGTGACGTCGGTACCCGAGAAGCCCGGGGCGACGGGGGCCGTCCCCGCGCCGACGGGTGTCGACGACCCGGTGCCGGCCGGGTCCGCCGTGCCGGGCGACGTGGCCGTCGCCGCGGGGCCCGCGGAGGCCGCCGAGCGGGGCGGGGCGTCGTCGAAGTCCAGCGGGGAGGTCTCGTCGTCGTCCAGGTCGGTGTACGGGGAGGTGTCCCCGCGGCGGGCCACCCGCCGGTCGTTAAGCCAGCCGATGATCAGTGCGACCTCGTAGAGGACCACCATGGGCAGGCCCAGCGCGAGCATGGTGAACGGGTCCTGGCTGGGGGTGACGATCGCAGCGAACACGAACACCAGGAAGATCTCGGCCCGCCGCCAGGACCGCAACTTGGCGGTGCTGATGATCCCGGCCAGATTCAGCATCGTGACGAGCAGCGGAACCTCGAATGACAGTCCGAAGATCAGCAGCATCGCCTGGACGTAGCTGAGGTACCGGTTGCCGTCCAGGACGCTGACCAGCCCGTTGCCGCCGAAGCCGAGCAGCAGACCCAGCCCGGTCGACAACGTCAGGTAGGCGAAGACCCCGCCGGTGGCGAACAGGGCGAGGGAGACGCCGACAAAGGTCAGCGACCAGCGCCGCTCGTGACGGTGCAGACCAGGGGTGATGAAGGACCAGAGCTGATACAGCCACACCGGCGAGGAGACCACCGCCGCGGCGATCATAGAGATCTTCAGGCGGATGGTGAACGCGTCGAGGATGCCGAAGAAGTACAGGGTGCAGTCGTCCGCTGCCAGGCCATCCGGGCTGAACCGCTTGCTCGCCGGCAGGTCGCAGTACGGCGCCTTGAGCCAGTCGAAGATGTGCGGCTCGAAGATGAAACAGACGACACCGGCGACCGCGAACGCGAGGAGCGCGATGGCGACGCGGTTGCGCAGCTCACGCAGATGCTCGGTGAGCGGCATGCGACTGTCCTCGACAGTACGCGTGCGGCGGTGGTTCACCGATGCGACGAGCCTTCGCGGCGTGGGCAACCCTGGCACGTCGGCGGCTCCTGGTCGAGAGGAAGGAGGAAGGGGCGCCGGCGGACGCCCGACAGGCCGTGGGACCGCCGTGAGGTCAGCCCCGGTCGGCGGCCGAGGCGGTGCCGTTCACGGACGCGGTGGCATTCACGGACGAGGCGGGGACCTGACCGGGCGCGGCGGCCTGCGGCTGGGCCACCGGCGGCCGGGCCTCGATCGACAACGGGGCCGGCTGCGCCGCGGGCGCGGGCTGGTCATCCTCGCGCAGGCCCTTTGTCTCGGCCTTGAAGATGCGCAGCGAACGACCGAAGGAACGCGCGGCGTCAGGAAGCTTCTTCGACCCGAACAGCACCAGAACGACGAGGGCGATGATGATGATTTCGGTGGTGCCCAGATTTGGCATGGTCGGCGTCCTCCGATGAGCGCGGTACCGGGCCCGGTCCGACGACCGGTGCGATCGATGCTACGTCCGCCAGCCTACGAGGGGATAGACGGCGTGCGGGTATCCCGGAGATGACGGATGCGCAACGAAGCCAACCTGCACGATAGCTCGTAGCACTCGGCGGGCAAAGCGTGTCCACAACGACACCAGAAACCCCAAATCATCACCGATCGCTACCTCGTCAAGCCGGAAGTCCTGGATTGTGGCAACACAAGACCATATGGCACGATCGACGTCACGCGACGGTCACTCCCGGCGGATCACACGGGGACCACGGATCCGGTCAAGCAGATCCGGTCAGGACGTGCGTTCGGCGAGCCGCGCGCTGACCTCGGCGTGGTCGAGCCGCGCCGCGAGCGCCGCGGTGTCCGAGGCCAGGGCCGAGACCCGCGCGGACAGCTCCGTCGTGGCGGCCCGCACCGCGCGCATCTTCTGCCACACCCGCCACGCACTGAGCGCCAGCAGGGCGAGCACGCCGACGATGAGGACGAGGTAGAGGAGCGCCCAGAGCACACCCATCACCCTACTCGGCGGTCGGCGTGAGCCCGTAGGCGAGCAGGGCCCGGCGGGCCAAGGCGTGCACCTCCTCGGCGAGCGCCGGCGGCTCGACCACCCGCACGTCGGCCCCGAGGCCGAGGACCAGCCGGTGCAGCCAGGAGGTCTCCCCGGCGTACAGCGTGACCTCGAGCCGTCCGCTGGGCAGCTCGCGCACCTCGGTGACCGGGTAGTAGTCGGCCACCCACCGGGCCGGGGACGCCAGCTCCAGCACGACCCGCACGTCCGCCGGGCCGGGCCGGTAGATCCCCTCCCTGGTGTCGCGGGACACCGTACCCGGCGGCGGGACCGCCGGGGCGTCGAGGATCGTCACCCCGCCCGGCCCGTCGATGCGGTCCAGCCGGAACAGCCGCACCGCCTCCGCCCGGTGGCACCATCCCTCCAGGTACCAGCGGCCGTCCTGGACCAGCACCCGCATCGGGTCGACGTCGCGCTCGGTCAGCTCGTCGCGGGACCACACCAGGTAGCGCAGATGCACCCGTCGGCGGTCCCGCAGCGCCCGCTGCACCACCGCGAGGACCTCGTCGTGGACGTCGAGGGTGACGCGTACCTGGCCGACGGCGGCGGTGCCGGCGCCTCCTCCAGCTTCTCCAGCGCCCGGTCCAGGGCCTCGCGGCCGGCGAGGCCGGGCACGTCGGCGAGCGCGCGGGCGGCGACGATCAGGGCCGTCGCCTCGTCGACCGACAGCCGCAGCGGCCGGTCGAGAGTCTGCGGATCGACGACGGTGATCTGATCACCGGAATAGCTCAGGTCGATGAGGTCCCCGGGCGCGCCGCCGGGCAGGCCGCAGACGAACAGCCGGTCGAGGTCGTCGCGCAGCTGGCGGGGGGTGACCCCGAAGGCCACCGCCGCCTCGGTCAGGGAGATCCCGGGATGCGCCCGCAACCAGGGGACGAGCGCGAGCAGCCGGCTCAGCCGGTCGGTGGCGGCGCTCACCGCGTGCCCGGAGCGAGCGCCGGACGATGAACCGGGGCGGGCACCGCACGACGGATCATCGGGCGCTCACCGGGCGTTCGTCGCGGCGCACCCCCGCAGGTGGGGACGCCACGCCGCGGGCGGCGGTGCCCGCGAGCGTGGCGGCGGTGCCCGTGATGGCCGCCCGGAGCCGACCGACCACAGCCGCGCGCAGCTCGGGTGGGTCGACGACGACGACGTCCGGACCCGATCCGACGATCCACCGGGCGAGCTGTTCGGTGTCGGCGAAGTCCATCTCCAGCAGATCCATGCCCGGCGGTGGATTCGTGTCCGGCGACGGATCGGCGTCGCCCGGCGACGGCGACGCCGCCGGGCGGGCGTACCGTCGCAGCGCGTGCGCGCTGCCCCGGCGGACCGCCAGCGTGGCGGTCCGGAAGCGGTCCGGGGGGGCCTGCGCCGAGACCATCGCCCGCAGGTCGACCCCTGGCGGGACCTGGACCGCGCCGGCCGGTCCGACCATGCGCACCGGGCCGGTGAACCGGGACAGCCGGAACACCCGGGCCGCACCACGGTGCAGGTCGTGCCCGGCGAGGTACCACCGCCCCCGCCAGGACAGCACACCCCAGGGCTCGACGTGCCGGTCGGCGGAGTCCGTCTCACCGACCTTCCGGTACGGGAAGCGGATGGTCCGACCGGCCTGGACCGCCGCGAGGCGCTGCTCGAAGGCCGGCTCGGTTGCATCGACCCGCGGTTCGAAGCCGTCGAGCACGCCGAGCCCGCCACCACATCACCGCGGCCCCGCCCGCGGCGAGCTTGCGCAGGGCGCTGGCGGCGGGCCCGACGAGCGCCGTGCTCGACCACAGCGAGCCGGCGACAGCCAAAGCCGCGGCCTCGTCCGGTTCCAGGGCGATGTCGGGCAGCGCGTAGTCGCCGCGGCGGATACGGTAGCCGATCTCGTTGCTGAACGCCGAGTCCGCGCCGGTCTCCAGGGGGATGCCGATCTCCCGCAGATACGCCTTGTCCCGCTCGAACATCCGCCGGAAGGCGTCCTGCTCTTCCTCGGTGCGCCCGGGCTCGTAGCCCTCCACCAGCTCGCCGATCTGGGACACGGTGAGGAAGCGCGATGTCGCCATCAGGCACATCGTCAGGTTGAGGAGCCGCTCCACCCGTCGCCGGGACACACCCGCAAAGGGTAGCCGCCGGAGTTCACCGGCCACGCACCACCCCGTCCCCGCCCCACCGCTGGCGCACCGGTCGCGCCCACCGGGCCACCCACGGCCGGGCCGGGTGAGGGCCGGTGGGCTACGGCTGGCCGGCGCCGGCCCCGACGCCCGACGTGGCCCCGTCGACCGCGATCAGGTCCACCACGAACACCAGAGTGTCGTCGGCGAGGATCGTCGGCGGACGTCCCCCCACCGGGCCGTACCCGAGGTCGGGCGGGATGATGATCTGGCGGCGGCCGCCGACGCGCATCCCGTCGATGCCCTGCCCGAAGCCGGCGATCGTGCCGTCCAGCGGGAAGGTCGCCGGCTGGCCCCGCGCCCAGCTGCTGTCGAACTCCTTGCCGTCGCGCCAGAGCACGCCCACGTACCGGACGGTGGCGGTGCTGGTGGCGGAGGCGACCGCGCCGTGACCGGTCACGAGATCGGTGGTGACCAGCGTGGCCGGCGCCGTCCCCCGGCCCGCCGCGGAGATCGGCTTGCGGCTCAGGTCGGTGGCACCCGCGACCGCGGGGACCCGCCCGGAGGTGCCGTCGACGGCCGTCCGGGAGGGCACCGGCGCCGCCTTGGTGCCGTCGGGGGCGTCGGAGGCGCCGCAACCGGCCAGGAGCGGGGCGAGCAGCACGGCGGGCAGCACGGCACCCGCGAGCAGGTGCCGGCGGGTGGCGGACGGCCGACGGCCGCTGCCACGCGAGCCGGAACGGGCTGACGCGAAGAGCAGGACGACGCCGGCGCGTCGCGGCACGAACATCACAGGGGCTCGAGTCCTCACATACTGGCGATGAGCTTGTCGACCCGATCGTCGACGGAACGGAACGGGTCCTTGCACAGGACCGTACGCTGAGCCTGATCATTGAGCTTCAGGTGGACCCAGTCGACCGTGAAGTCCCGGCGTTTCTCTTGGGCGCGCTTGATGAACTCGCCGCGCAGCCGGGCCCGGGTGGTCTGCGGGGGGCGTGACTTGGCCTCGAAGACGTCGAGGTCACGGGTGACGCGCTCGACCAGACCAGCCCGTTCCATCCGGTAGTACAGGCCCCGGTCACGGTGGATGTCGTGGTATTTCAGGTCGAGCTCGGCGACCCGCGGCGAGGCCAGCGACAGCCCGTGCTTGTGCCGGAACCGCTCGATGAGCACGTACTTCGTCACCCAGTCGATCTCACGGGCGACGAGCTCGAGGTCGTCGGTCTCGATCGCGAGCAGGGTGCGGCCCCACAGGTCGAGCACCCGCTTGGCGACCTCGTCCCCGCCGCGGCGCTCCACGAACTCGACCGCCTTGGAGTAGTACTCCCGCTGGATGTCCAGCGCGCTGACCTCACGCCCGTTGGCCAGCTTGATCCTGCGCTGGCAGGTCATGTCGTGGCTGACCTCGCGAATCGCCCGGATCGGGTTCTCCAGGGTCATGTCCCGCAGCATCACGCCGGCTTCGATCATGCGCAGCACCAGGTCGGTCGCCCCGAGCTTGAGCAGCATGGTCGTCTCACTCATGTTCGAGTCGCCGACGATCACGTGCAGCCGCCGGAACCGCTCGGCGTCGGCGTGCGGCTCGTCACGGGTGTTGATGATCGGCCGGGACCGGGTGGTCGCCGAGGACACCGACTCCCAGATGTGCTCGGCGCGCTGGGAGATGCAGTACACCGCGCCCCGCGGGGTCTGCAGCACCTTGCCCGCGCCGCACAGGATCTGCCGGCTGACCAGGAACGGCACCAGCACGTCCGCGAGCTTCGAGAACTCGCCGTGCCGGCCGACGAGGTAGTTCTCGTGACAGCCGTAGCTGTTGCCGGCGGAGTCGGTGTTGTTCTTGAACAGATGGATGTCGCCGGCGATGCCCTCCTCGCGCAGCCGTCGTTCGGCCTCGACAAGCAGGCCCTCGAGGATGCGTTCCCCGGCCTTGTCGTGGGTGACCAGGTCGGGCACGGAGTCGCATTCCGGGGTGGCGTACTCCGGATGGCTACCGACATCCAGGTAGAGGCGGGCGCCGTTCTTGAGGAACACGTTGCTGCTGCGTCCCCATGACACGACACGACGGAACAGGTACCGTGCCACCTCGTCCGGGGACAGCCGTCGCTGTCCCCGGAACACGCAGGTGACGCCGTACTCGTTCTCCAGTCCGAAGATGCGGCGGTCCACGTCTGCGACCCTATGCTCGAATGCCGCCTCGGCGCGCCGGGACGCTCGGGCCGGATGTCACCCTGAGGCGGATTCGCCCCTCCTGTGGACGGACGGGCCGACCGACGACCGCCAGGCCCAGCCCGACGACGAACCAGCCGGCGAGGACCAGTACCGGACGGCCACCGCCGGCACCGTCGAAGTAGGCCGTCGAGCGCAGCAGCGTGGCACCCGCCCCCGGCGGCGCGAACTGGCCGATGTCGCCCCAGGGCTGTGGCAGCATCTCCGGTGCGGAGGCCGCCGCCGACAGGGCGGCACCAGCGACCAGAACCAGCACCGCGGCGACGAGACCCGGCACGCCCGCGACCGCACCGAGTCCCAGGACCGGCCCGGCGACGGCCAGCGCCAGCAACGTCACGACCGCCATAGTCGTCAGGAACTCCCCGGGCAGGACGTCCAACGCCCCCTGCAGCGCGACGGCCCCGGCGAAGCCGGAGAGCACCGCGAGCGCGGCGAGCCCGGCGAGCCGGATCACCCGCGACCCCACCATCCGCGCCAGCAGCACGCCGGCCGCGGTGATCACCAGCGTCAACGGGAGGTAACCGGCCGCCAGCCCGCCGCCGGTCTGGTCCCGTGGCGCGTTGGCCACCACGTCGACCACCGGGATCTCCAGACCTGGCATGAACACCCGGATGCCCCGGGTCAGCGCCTCGGTGACCGCCGGGCTCGCCGCGGAGGCGACCCGCAGGGTCAGGCCGTTGCCGCCGATGACGATCGCGGCGTAGGCGTCACGCTCGCGCAGCGCACGGTCGGCGGCGGCCACCGTCGGCACCGTGCGCACCGTGAGGGCGCCCGGCTCCACCCGGCTGATCTGGTCGGCGAGCGCGGTCGCCGCGGGTGCCGGGCCCACGGTGAGGATCGGCAGGTCCCGGGGGCGCAGGCTGGTGACGGACGTTCCGTACAGCCAGACCAGGACGCCCATCAGCAGGGCCATGCCGACGGTGATGACGGCGATCCGCCGGGCACCGGGCGTGCCGAGCCCGTCGACGCCGCCGAGCCGGGCCCACGCCCGTCCGGCCGGATCAGCCGGATCGGCCGGATCGGGCAGGCCGGGCAAGCCGGGCAAGCCGGGCAGGCCGGTCTCGCCCGAGGCCAGTGGGGGCGACGGCGCCGAGTGTCCCGGCTGGGGGCGCCGTCCCGGAAGAGGATCATGTTCGCCGCCGCCACGATGCCGTCCCCCGCTCACCACAGGAGGGCTCCGACGGTCCGGTCGACGTGCGCCGGGTCCACCGCGCTCCCCCAGGTCGCCGCCACCCTCGGCAGTGGTTGCCTCACCGCGTCCTCCCTCCGTCCAGCGACACCCGCCAGGCCACTACAAGGAGTAGCGTGACGCCTTCATGCTGTCGAGGCCTGTCTGGTGGCGTGTCGCGGCCCGGCGTGTCCGGGTGAACCCGCCGGTCCGCGGCGGTTCCAGACACCAGGTGGTCGACGGACCATGGGCAGGACAGGCGGATCGGGCGGGAAGGCTCGCCGGCGGAAAGGATGGCGCCATGGCAACCGGAACGAACGACGCGACGTCCCATCGAACACGACATCACGGCGAAGACAGGGCCCGGCTGCGGGCGCAGGTCGTCCGCGGCCGCGGCGGGCTGCCGCTCACAGTCCTCGCCCCGGCCGCGGAGGACCCGCCGCGCGGCGGCATGGTCGTCGTCCAGGACGCCCGAGGCATCACGCCGTACCTGGTCTCCGTCTGCGACCGGCTCGCCGGTGCCGGCTGGCTCGCCGTGGCCCCGCACCTGTATCACCGCGACGGGCTGGACGAGGTGGACCCGGCCGACGGCTGGGCCGCGGCCACGTCGACGATGGGCACCCTGTCCGGCGCGGGCATCGACGCCGACATCGACGCGGCGCTCGGGCACCTCCTCGACGCGGGCTTCCCCGCCGAGCGGAGCGCAGTCATCGGCTTCTGCATGGGTGGCACGGTCGCGCTGCACACCGCCACCCGGCACCCCCTCGCCGCGGCGGTGTCGTTCTACGGCGGCGGGGTCAGCACACCGTACTGGCCCGGCATCCCCGCCTTGGTGGAGGCGGCACCGTCGTTGCGCGGGCCGTGGCTCGGCCTCTACGGCGAGGAAGACGCCCTGATCTCCACCGACGAGATCGCCGCCCTACGGGCCGCGGCCGCACGCTCGGGCGCCCCGACGGAGCTGGTCAGCTACGCCGGGGCCGGCCACGCCTTCCACAGCGACGACCGGGAGGCGGTCTACCGCCCGGTCGCCGCGGCCGACGCCTGGTCACGGGCACTCGCCTTCCTCGACCGGCACGTCCGCCCCCGCTGAGGCGCCCGGCCGGCCAATCGAAGATCGCCACCATCGACATCGCGAGCATCACCCGCACGGCGCCCAGAGGTCACTCCGGTCGGCTTCCGACCCGGTCCCCCGCACCGCCACCACGCTGAGTTGCGGTGCCACCGGCTCGCGACCAGTGGGCCTGGGCGCACCGCCGACCGGAGCCCGCGCACGCAGGCGGCGTGTCGGCCGCCGACCAGGGATCTCCCTTACCCGCGCAGGACGTCCACCATAGTGGAGATGGAAAGGCCGAGCAGAACGAGGGCGGCGAACTGCTGGACCCGGCGCAGCGGAGCGACCCGCAGCAGGAAGTGGCCAAAGGCGACAGCCAGCCCAGTGACGGTGCACAGGGCCAGCAACGCGCCGACGCCGACGGGAATCGGGCGGTGGTAGCGGGCCGCGAGGGTGGCGGTGAGAATTTGGGTGAGATCACCGAACTCGGCGACGAGGACAACACCGAACGCCTCGGCCCATACGCGTCTCGCGGCGGGTCCCTCGACGCCGGCGGCCTTGTGCCCCTCCAGTTCGGCGGGGTCGGCGGGGTGGGAACGCAGGAGGAGGACCGCACCGACGAAGAACAGCGCCCCGGCGACCAACTCGACAGCCCTTCGGGGCAGCGCCGCGACCAAGCCGCCGACGGCGGTGGCGACGCCGACGTGCACTGCGAACGCTGCCCAAATCCCAGCGAGAACCGGCAGCGGCCGGTAGCGGGCACCCAGAACGAGTGCCGCCACGAACGTCTTGTCCGGCAGCTCGGCCGGGAAGACCACAGCGAAGGCGGTCGCTGCAATGATGATATTGTCCACGGCGAGCCCCCGCCGGCCCGGGGCCAGCCCACCCCGGCAGGGCGGCGTGTGATGAGCCCCTTCGAAGGCTCCTGCCTGGTCGAACGGCACCCTACCCGGCCCGCGGACTTCACGAACCGCGAAACACGCCCCCGCGGGGACGCGGCAGCACAAGAACCGTTTGCCAGCTAGGGCTGACAATCTTGGTTCGGGGTCCCGAAATCACCATCCGTCCGGTCGCTACGCGGCTGCGGTGATCCGGTACACCTCGCGACGACCGGCGGGCGGACGGCCCGGAGACCCATCAGCGATCATGTCTGGCAGGACCGCCGGGCCCAGGCGGCGAACATCGCCGCGCTGATGAGGAGGTTGTTCTCGTCGCGGCTGAGGGACCACCACTGGTCCACCTCGTCCCGGGTCAGCAGTCCGGCTTCAATGAAGCTCTCCTGGAACCGCTCCACGAGGAGCTGCCAGGCGAGCCACGACTCGCCGGTGCCGCGGGACTGAACGCCGTGGTACTGCGCGGACTCGTCGGTGAGGTCCAGGCTGAGCACATCGCCGAGGAGTCGGCGGCCATAGGTCGCGTCAAACCCGCCACCCTCGCCTATGAGCCCTTGCAGCGCGCGGACCATGGCGGTGTGTATCGGCGCCTCCGGGACGACCAGGTCGGCGCAGGTCCAATCGACCTCCTCGATCAGAAGCCAGCCGCCTGGTGCGACCGCCGCCGCGAGCCGTTGGAGCGCACGCCGATGGGGGTGGAGGTGTGCGATCAGGAGCCGGGCGTGGACCAGGTCGAACCGCGCGTGCGGAAGATCGTCGACCATCACGTCCATGCGCCGGACCTCGACCGGCTCCGGTAGCCGGTCGAGGAAGCGGATGTCGCGGTCCACCGCGAGGACGTGCCCCGCGGGGCCGACGACCTCGGCCAGGGCCCGGGCGACCGAGCCGGTGCCCGCGCCGACCTCGAGGCAGTGATGCCCAGCGCCGATACCCAGGGCCGCCACGAGCCGCATGGTGCCCGGGTCCCACAGCTGCGCCATCGCTTCGAGGCGGGTGCGCTCGTCCGGATGCCCCTGGTCCAACACGTAGGTGGACAAATCAGTGCCCCCATGGTCGCATATGGCGTCGATCGACGTCCGCTGGGACTCCGACACGGATTATTCCTCGCCTCGCCGGGTGTTTACACCGGCGATCCGTTTCTCCTATCGAGTCATAGACGACCTTGCGGCGCACGGGGCGTTTATGTGAGCATTCCATCGACATCGCGACCGAATCGGTTCGAAGAATGTTCATCTCGTGGTAGTCGGCAGAGGCTGTCATCAACGGCACTGTAATCAACGGAACTCCAGCGAGATGATTTTGTGGCACCCGTGCCGAGAGAGGGGCGTGGACGTGTCCACTGCGCCGCAGGTTGTCTTCGACGCCTTTCACCCCATGCACCGATCCAACCCCTACCCGCGGTACGCGGCCGTCCGCGATTTCGCCGCACTGTACCCGATCAGTCCGGGTATTCTCATGGCGACACGCTACGAGGAGTGCTCGGCGGTTTTCACGGACGCGCTGTGGGGCCACGGCTACGAGGAGGGCATCAACCCCTTCCGTCCAGGAGTGGCTCCCGACGACGTGCCGGGGTCGATGCTGCGGATGGACCCGCCGGACCACACTCGGCTACGCGGGCTGGTCAAACGGGCGTTCGTCCCGCGCAGCACCGAGGGGCTCCGGCAGCGGATCGAAGATCTCGTCAACGCGCTGCTCGACGCGGCGATCGAGGCCGGCGAGGTTGACCTGATGGAGGCGTTCGCGCAGCCACTGCCGCTCACCCTCATCGGCGACATGTTTGGCATCCCGCCCGAGGACTACCCCGCGGTCCAGAAGTGGTCGCTGGAGATCGTCCGCGGCACGGATCCGGACGTCCTGCAGTCGCCCGAGAGCCTGGCGCGCAGGCCGGAGGCCATGCGGGAGTTCGAGGCGTACTTCGCGGCGCTACTCGCGCAGCGGCGCGAGGATCCTCGCGACGACATGCTGAGCGGGATGTGCGCGGCCGAGGACCGCGGCGAGCTGAGCGGCCGGGAGGCACTCGGGCTGTCCGTGGGGTTGCTGATCGGGGGATACGAGACCGTCTCCGACCTGATCGGCAAGGGTGTCGTGGCCATGGTGCGCAACCCCGACCAGATCGCGCTCTGGCTTGCCGATCCCGATCTCGCGGCGCCCGCCGTTGACGAGTTGCTCCGCTACGAGCCGCCCGTGCAGTTCACCCACCGGGTCGCGTTGGCGGAACGGGAGCTGGCCGGGCATACGTTCGCGCGGGGGGACGGCATCGTCATCCTGACCGCCGCCGCCAACCGCGACCCCGCCGTGTACACCGATCCGGAGCGTCTGGACATCACCCGGTTCGCCGGCCGCACCCCCGCGCCGCGCCACCTCTCGTTCAGCGAGGGGCTCCACTACTGCCTCGGCGCGCATCTCGGCCGGCTGGAGACTCAGATCGCCGTGGACACCCTCCTGCGCCGCGCCCCCGGGCTGTCACTGACCGATGAACCCGTCTGGCGCAACACGGTCGCCATCCACGGGCTGGACACCCTTCCGGTCCGCCTTCGGGATTGACCGACCGCCCACGACGCCCGGCCCACCGCATTCCAGGGAGACCAATGAGCGTGAACGAAACGGGTGCCGAACCGGACGTCACCGCCCCTCGCGCCGGCGTACCGCGGGTCGTCTTCGATGCGTTCGATCCCGAGCACTGGCCCAACCCTTATCCCCGGTACGCCGCAGCCCGCGAGGCCGAACCGCTTTTTCCCACTCCGCTGGGCGTACACCTGGTGACCCGCTACCAGGGCTGCGCGACCGTTCTCCAGGACAACACCTGGAGTCACGCCCACGAGGCCGAATTGTTCCATCCCGGCGTCGACACCCTTGACTTGCCGACCTCGTTCCTCTGGATGGACCCGCCCGACCACACCCGGCTGCGCGGGCTGGTCAGCAAGGCGTTCACCCCGCGCACGGTGGCCAACCTGCGGCCCCGCATCGAGCAACTCGTCACGGACCTGTTCGACGCGATCGTCGAGGCCCGCGAGGTCGACGTGATTACCGCGTTGGCCTACCCGTTGCCGCTCACCATCATCGCCGAGCTGCTCGGCGCGCCGGCCGAGGACCATCCGGACCTTCAGCGATGGTCGGGGGCGCTCGCCCGCGGGTTCGACCCCGACCCGCTCCTCTTGCCCGAGGAACGTGACGCACGCTCCCAGGCCGCCCGCGACTTCGTGGCCTACTTCCGTGCCCTCATCACCCGGCGTCGCGCCGAACCGGCCGATGACCTGATCAGCGAGCTCGCCGCCGTCGAGGAGCAGGGCGACGTCCTGACCGAGAACGAGATGCTCGCGACCTGCGTCACGCTGCTGGTAGCCGGGCACGAGACAAGTGTCAACCTGGTCGCCAACGGCATCCTGGCGTTGATCCGCCACCCCGACCAGTACGCCTTGCTCCGATCCACCCCGCGGCTGGCAGAGCCCGCCGTCGAGGAGATGCTGCGTTACGACTCGCCGGTGCACATGACCACCCGCCTCGCCCACCAGCGGACGGAACTCGCCGGGCACACGTTCCAGGCCGGTGACGGCGTCGTGTTGCTCTTCGGCTCGGCCAACCGGGATCCGGCGGCGTTCCCTGACGCCGAGCGGTTCGACATCACCCGGTACGCGGGCCAGACGCCCGCGAAGCGTCATCTCACGTTCAGCCTCGGCATCCACTACTGCCTCGGCGCGCCGCTCGCCCGCCTGGAGATGGAGATGGTGCTGCACGAGCTCATCCGGAGAGGGATCACGATGACGCCGCTCACGGACGACCTCGCCTACCGTAGGAACCTCGTCCTGCGCGGCATCGCCAGCTTCCCGGTCCGCTTCGAACAGCACGCCGGTGTCCTCGGTCAGGTGCCGACGTAGGCCACGAGGTGCTCGCCGGTGAGGGTGAAGCGGA